>JALSGW010000150.1 GCA_026982585.1 Alphaproteobacteria bacterium
GGAGCGAGCCCTGGGGCGGTCGGGCACCAAGGCGGATCGATCCGAAGCCCATTCGGACCATCCGGGCGCTCTGGCGCGGGCGGAGGCAAAGGGCAGGCGAGGTGCGAAGGCGCGCGGTTTCGGAGACAGCACCGCGGGTGTGGTGGAAGCAGGGGCCCGTTGCGGGAGGCCTGTGTCGGGTCGAGGCTGTCGGTGCACGCGCCCCGGCGATTCCCAAGCGGCAGAGGCGAGGCCGGTTTGACCTTCGTGCCGCGGCCGGCCGTCCCACCCCGGTCTCACGGGCGGGCGCGGGGCCGGCGCAGGCGCTGTCGGAACACCGGCAATCGAAACCGGAGGCTCGCCCCAGTGCAGGGGCGGGGCCCCTGGGGTACCCGCCCTGCAGGGGCAGAAGCCTCTCCAGGGGCAGGTGCGGGCCGAGGGCGCCGTGCCGGACCTGGGATTGCTCCGGTCGGGCACGGGCGCCTTCGGCTTCCCTCTTCAGCTCGCGCGGATCTGTTCGACGAAGCCACGCATCTGGGTACGCAGCCTTTCCGCCTCGCGGGCGACGCCGCCGGCCGCCTCCCGCATCTCGCCGGCGGAGCCGATCGCCACCTGGACATGGTCCTGGATGGTGTCGATGGCGGCGCTCTGTTGTTCGAGGGCGGCCGCCACCGCACCCGCCACATCGGCCAGCTCCTGCACCGAGGAGGCGGTGTGGGTGATGCTCTCCACGGTGCTGCGGCTGGTCTCGCGGATGGCGGCGATGCGCTGGGCGATGCGCCCGGTGGCCTCGGCGGTCTGGTTGGCGAGCGCCTTCACCTCCGAGGCCACCACCGCGAAACCGCGCCCGCTCTCGCCCGCCCGCGCCGCCTCGATGGTGGCGTTGAGGGCGAGCAGGTTGGTCTGTTCGGCGATGTCGGAGATGAGGGTGACCACCTCCTCGATCTCGCCGATGGCCGCATCGAGCTCCTCCACCGCCCGGGTGGAGCGTTTGCTGTTGTCGTTGGCGGTCTCGCCGATCGCGCGGGCCCGTTCCATCTGCCGCGCGATCTCGCGGGCCGCCTGCTCGAGCTCGCGGCAGGTGCGGGCGACCAGGTCGATCTTGCCGGACGCCTCCCGTCCCTCGCCGCTCGCGAGGTCCTCGGCGGCGGCGCGCAAAGCCGCCGCGGCGCCGGCGAAGTGGTCGGCGATGGCGCCGATCTCCTTCTCCAGACGATCGGCGAGCGCCCGCTGGGCGGCGCGCTTCTCCTCCTCCGCCTTGGCCTCGAGCGCCCGCCGCTCGGCCTCGAGCCGCTCCACCTCGGCGCTCTTGTCGCGGAAGACGGCGAGCGCCCGGCCCATGGCGGCGAGCTCGTCGCTGCCCTCGGTGGGGATGTCGACGTCCCGCCGTCCCTCCGCCACCGCCAGGGTGGCGTCGTGGAGCGCCCGCAAGCGCCGCACCACCTGGCCCTGGATGTAGCGCCAGCCGATCACGCCGGAGACCAGGAGCACCACCAGCACCGCCGCCAGAAGCAGCCAGCGGGCGCGGTTGAGCATGCCCTGCACCGCTCCGACCCCTTCGCTGAGAGCCGCCTCGGTGTCCTCGACCTTGGCGGTCACCAGGGAGTCGAAGCGCTCGGCGATCTCCCGGGCGCGGCCCGCCTGCGCGCGCAGCTCCGCTTCGCTGCGCAAAAGCTGGCGCCGCCGCTCGAAGACGCTGTCCGCCCCCTGGCCGTAGGCGATGAGCGATTCCAACAGCGGCGCGATGTCGTCCCGATAGGCCTCGGGCACCTCCGCGAGGGCCGCCGCCGCCGCCTCGCTCGCGGCGGTGAACCGCTCCGCAAGCGGCTGCAGAAGCGAAGCGTCGGCGGCCATCGCCGCCTGGGCGAGCAGCCCCTGGATGCGGTTGACCTCGGCGCGCAGGAGGAACAGGGCCTGGATAGGCTCCCAGCTGCCGTCGATGATGCCGCCCACCGCCGCCTGCAGATCCTCGTGGTCCTGCACCGCGGTGAGATCCTCGAGGCCGAGCACCAGCTCGAAGGCGAGGTCGTCGATCGGCGCGCTCACCGCCTTGATGGCCTCCTCATGCACCGCCTTGAGCCGTTCCGCCGTCTCGAGCAGCGCCCCCCGCTGGCCGTTGAGGCGTTCGCGCTGGGCGGCCAGCTCGACCAGGGCGGCGTCGAGCTCTTCCGCGAGCTCGCCGAGCCGCGCCCGCACGTCCGGATCGGCGGCTTCGAGACTGGCGCGGAGGGTGTCGCCGAGGCCGATCAGGACCTCGAGATGGGTGTTCAGCTCCTCGGCGTTGCGCGCCGATGCGATGGCCGGGGCGAGGGCGGTGAGCTCCTCGACCAGGGTCTCGAGCTTGAGCATCGCCATCGCCTCGGGCGCGCGCCGTTCGACCATGTCGCCGACGCGATCCTCGATGCGGGCGAAGAGGAACAGCGCCCCCGCGGCGGCCACCACGGTCAGCAGCGCGATGCTGGCGAAGGCGAGCTGGAGCTTGACGCCGAGGCCGCCCCGACCCCGGCCGGAGGCGGCCGAGGCCGGAGCGAAAATGCGCATCCAGAAGGGGAACATCGACGCCGCCCCTCCCGTCAGCTGGCCAGACGCTCGACGGGACGCACGCCGCCCTGGCCGTCCAGGGTGGTGAGGAAGACCAGATCCATGCCCTGGCTGTCGCCCTCGCCGTAGGTGAGCGTCACCCCGCCGAGATCGAACGGCCCGCTCTTATAGACGGCGTCCAGGAAGGCCTCGCGGCTGGGCTCGCCGTCGATGCGCGCGAGCGCCATGGCGACGAAGCGGCCCGCCATGTAGCCCTCGAGGCTCACGAAGCCGGGCTCGGCGCCGTTGCCGTAGGCGGCGAGCGCCCGGTGGTAGGCGGCGACCAGCGGCACCGAGGTGTCCCAGGGGAAGGGCACCACCTGGCTGACGATCACCCCTTCGCCGTCGCTGCCGAGCTCCGCGGCCAGCGCCTTGGTGCCGACGAAGGAGACGTTGGCGTATTTGGCCCCGAGGCGGATCTTGTTGGCGAGCTTGATGAAGGCGGCGCAGGGCTTGTAGGCGCCGATCATGATCACCGCCTCGGGCTTGCTCTTGCGGATCGCGAGCAGGCCGCGTTTGACGGCGGTGGTGTTGCGCTGGTAGGTACCCTCGCCGATGATCTCCATGCCGCGCTTCTCGAGGGCCCGGCGCACCCCCTCGCGGCCCGCGCGGCCATAAGAATCGTCCTGGTAGAAGACGGCGATGCGGCGGAAGCCGAGGTCGGTGACGAACCGCTCCACCAGGGTCTCGGTCTCCTGGAAATAGGAGGCGCGCACGTTGACGACGCCGCGCTTGAAGGGGTTGCGGAGGAACTCGGCGCCGGTGAAGGGGGCGATGAAGGGCACGCCGGCCTCCATCGCGACCGGCACCACCGCCTTGGAGGTGGGGGTGCCGACCTCGCCCACGAGAGCGAAGACCTTGTCCTCGTTGATGAGACGGTTGGTGTTGGCGATGGCGGCCTCGGGCTCGTAGCCGTCGTCGTAGCTCACGAGCTCGAGCCGGCGGCCCTTGACCCCGCCCGCGGCGTTGACCTCGGCGAAG
>JALSGW010000151.1 GCA_026982585.1 Alphaproteobacteria bacterium
GGTGGCGCGCTACTTCGAACCGCCCTCCGGGCACAACGGGGGATGACGCCATCGCCGCCGGCTGCGGGCGGCTGTGGGCGACCTTTTTTACCAAGTGAAGAAGTACAAATATTCATTGACGCACCTCCCGCCGTATTTATAATATTCACGTTGGCTGATGAAGGGGGCTTCGGCCCCGGAGCGGAGCCGTGGGGGAAGGCAGCACCCTGCTCGTGGTCTTCGGCCTGCTGCTCGGCGGGGCGGTGGGCGCGGTGTTGCGGCGCACCCATTACTGTTTCATGGGGGCGCTGGCCGATCTGCGCCTCTTCGGCAGCCGCAGGCGTCTGCGCTCCTATGCGTTGGCGCTGGCGGTGGCCCTGGTCGGCAGCCAGCTGGCGGCGGCGGCGACCCCGTTCGCCTGGCCCCAGACCCCCTATTTCACCGCCCCGCTCTACGGGTTGGGCGCCTTGGCGGGCGGGCTCGCCTTCGGCTTCGGCATGGTGCTCGCCGGAGGCTGTCTCAGCCGCGCCCTCACCCGGGCCGCGACCGGCAGTCTCAAGGCTTGGCTGGTGCTGCTGCTGGCGGGGGCGAGCGGTATGTTGACCTCCGCTTTGCTCGATGTGTGGGCGCCTTCCTCGCCGGGGTTGCTCGGCCGGCTCGCGGAGGTTTGGCAGCAACGGCCGGGCTGGGCGCTCGCCCTCGCGTTCGCATTGGCCGCTGTGCTGGCCGGCTATGCCCTGCGCGATCCGGCGTTGCGCCGCTTCGGGCCGGAGCTCAAGGCCGCCCTCGCCCTCGGGCTTCTGGTGGCGGCGGGTTTCGCGCTCGTCGGTCTGGTTTCGGGCGGCGGAACCGGCGAGCGGATCCCGGCCACCTCGGTCAATTATCTGCGCGCGCTGGTCGCGCTGGGATCGGGTGCCGGAGGCCCCCTGTTCGCCTTCATGGCCGCGCTGCTGCTGGGGACCCTGGCCGGTGCCGCGCTCGCCGCAGGCCCGCGCGCGATCCGTCTCGAAGGTCTCGCCGGCGCCGATCTGGTGCGTCATGTGCAGGGCGGTCTGCTCATGGGGATCGGAGGCGCGCTTGCGGGCGGCTGCACCCTCGGCGTGGCGCTGGCCGGTGCGGCGGCGCTCGCGCCCACCGCCTGGCTCGCCACCCTGGCCATGATGGCGGGCGGAGTTTGGGGTGTGGCCTATCTGGAACGGGGACGGTTGTGGCCGCCTTTCGCCGCACGGTCGGCGCCGGCGGAGACCGATTCCTCCGCGGCGGGGTAGCCGCATCCGGCCCCGGGTGCTTGAGAAGGAGGATGAGGATGCCCATGGGAACCGTCGCCTCCCCGCGACAGCTGGACCTCGACAAACTCCGCGGGGCCGCCGATCAGGCCTGTGCGCTGTTGAAGGTGATGAGCAACCCGCACCGGCTCATGATCCTCTGCCAGCTGCTCCACGGCGAGCGCTCGGTGGGCGAGCTGGTGACGCTGATCGGCCTCAGCCAGTCCGCCCTCTCCCAGCACCTGGCCAAGCTGCGCCACTACCGGCTGGTGGCCACCCGGCGGCAGGCCCAGACCATCTACTACCGGATCGCCTCGCCCGAGGCGGAGGCGGTGATCGCCACCCTCTACGAGCTCTACTGCAACCATCGCGCCGATCCCTGCACCGGGCCGCTCGCGGGGGTGGAGGCGTGAGCCCGTCCGGCCGCGCCCGAAGACGTCGCGCGGCCGCCCTTGTGCTGGCGCTGCTGCCGGTGCTGCTGCTCGGCTCCGCGGTGCGGGGCCAGCCGGTGGTGGTGGATCTCTCCAAGAAGCTCATCGCCATCACCACCGCCTTCGCCGGCACCGAGGTGCTGCTGTTCGGGGCGCTGCGGGAGCCCGAGGGGCGGGTGGCGGTGGTGGTGATGGGCCCGGAGGAGGAGGTGCGGGTGCGGCGCAAGACCCGGGTCGGGCCCTTCTGGCTGAACACCGAGGAGGTGCGCTTTCGCAGCGTGCCGAGCTTCTATGCGGTGGCCACCGATGCGCCCTTCTCCGCCCTCGCCCCTGCCGAGGTGCTGCGGCGCCTCCAGCTGGGCGTCGAGCGGCTGCGCTTCGAGCCGGTCGCGGCCGGGGCGCGCGGGGCGGAGGAAATCGCCCGCTTCGCCGATGCCCTGAGGCGCGCCAAGCTGCGCCGCGGGCTCTACAGCGAACGGCCGCTTGCGGTGCGGCGCATCGAAGACACCCTGTTCCGGGTCGCCCTCGCCTTTCCGGCCAATGTGCCACCGGGACGCTATGAGGTCCGCACCCTCTTCTTCCGCGACGGCCGGCTGGCCTACGCCCAGAGCAATCTGCTCCTGGTCTCCAAGGTGGGGATCGAGGCCCAGCTGTTCGACCTTGCGCAGAACCGGCCGCTCCTCTACGGGCTGGGCTCGCTGTTGGCCGCCGTGCTCGCCGGCTGGACGGCCAACCTCTTGTTCGGGGGGCGCTGAGCCATGAGCTCGCCCGATTCGACCCAGGCCCGCGATTCCGCCCGCGGCCCGCGCGAGCGGGTGTTCCTGGTGGTGGTGGACGAGAGCCAGGAGATGGCCAACGCCCTGCGCTTCGCCTGCCGCCGCGCCCAGCACACCGGCGGCCGGGTGGCGCTCTTGTACGTGCTCGAGCCGGTGGAGTTCCAGCACTGGCTCGGCGTGGGGCGGGTGCTGGAGGAGGAAGCCCGCATGGAGGCCGAGCGCAAGCTGCAGGAGCTGGCCGGCGAGGTGTTCCAGCAGAGCGGCTCGATGCCGGTGCTCTACATCCGCCAGGGCCGGCGCGAGGACGAGGTGCTCAAGCTGCTGGAGGAGGAGCCCAGCATCTCGCTCCTGGTGCTGGCCACCGCCCCAAAGAGCCCCAACCCCGGCCCGATCGTCAGCCATCTCATGCGCAATCTGGCCCGCCTCAAGGTGCCGGTGACCCTGGTGCCGGGCAGCCTCTCGGAGCAGGAGATCGACGCCCTGAGCTGACCGGCCCGGGCGCATCCCCCGCCCCCGGCCACGTGCCCCCTTGCCCGGAACGCGGCTTGGGGCTTAGGCTCGCGGCGGAACCATAGCGGAATACGGTCGGCAAGCCGATGTTGCGACGGCGATTCTTCCTCTCCCAGCTCACCGCGGCCCTGCTGCTGCCCGCTCCCCTGCTGGCGGCAGGCCGCCCCGAGCGGGTCGACCGCATCCTGGTGGTCAAGCATGCCCGCCGCATGGATCTGTTCGCGGCAGGGCGGGTGGTGCGCAGCTTTCGGGTCGCACTCGGCCGCAATCCCCGCGGTCCCAAGCAGCAGGCGGGCGACGGGCGCACCCCGGAGGGCCGCTACGTGATCGACGGGCGGCTTCCTCAGAGCCTGTTCTACAAGGCGCTCTCCATCTCCTATCCGAACGCCGAGGACCGCGCCCGGGCCCGCAGGCTCGGCGTGGATCCCGGCCACCACATCGTCATCCACGGGCTCGATCCCGACATTCCCCCCGCCCTGCGCCCGGTGCACTGGATGTTCAACTGGACCGACGGCTGCCTTGCGGTCACCGATCGGGAGATGGACGAGCTGTGGCGGATGGTGCGCATCGGCACCCCGATCGAGATTCGGCCTTAGTCCCGGTTTGCAACCATGGCGCGGATCGCTATCTGTGCTATAGGCGCCCCGGGCGGGGATGGCTCCGCCCCGCGACCAGCGTTCGACGGTATCGAGCTGTGGAGAGGAAGGTGATGATTCGAGCCAAAGTGCTTGCAGCCCTGGGTGGCGTGGCCCTGCTGGCGGCCTGTGCGTCGCCGCAGGACATCGAAGCGTTGCGCTCCGAGATCGCGTCCGTTCGGGCGCTGGCCGAGGGCGCCGACCGCAAGGCGAGCGAGGCGTTGGCCGCCGCCCAGCAGGCGCAGGAGGATGCCGCGGCGGCCCGGGCCGAGGCCCAGGCGGCGAGCGAGAAGGCGGATCGGATCTTCCGGGCCGGGCTGCGCAAGTAGACGCGACGTGGGGGCCGGTGCGGCGGAGGGACGGACGATGACCGGTTGGACACGACGTCAATGCCTCACCGGCCTGCTCGCCGGGGCGGCGGGGTGGTCGCTTGGGATGCGGCGCGGTGTGCGTGCCGATCCTCCCCCGTTCAATGGCCCGGCGCTGGTGGGGCGGATCGAATATCTCCTCACCGACCGGGAGACCATCCTCCACGAGGTGGCCCGCCGTCACGACCTCGGCATCCTCGAGATCTCGGCCGCCAATCCCGGCATCGATCCCTGGGTTCCCGGTCCCGAACGGCTGGTGCTGCTGCCCAAGGCGCATCTTTTGCCCGACGCGCCGCGCGAGGGCATTGTGGTCAACCTCGCCGAGCTGCGCCTTTATGCGTTCTTCCCCGACGGCGAGGTGGTGACCCATGCCATCGGCATCGGCCGCGACGGCTTCGAGACCCCCAAGGGGCGCACCCGGATCGTGCGCAAGCGCAAGAATCCGACCTGGTACCCGGGGCGCGAGGCGCGGCGCGCCAATCCCGAGCTGCCGCGGGTGGTGCCGCCGGGGCCCGACAATCCGCTCGGCACCCGCGCGCTTTATCTCGGCTGGCCGAGCTACATCATCCACGGCACCAACAACCCCTACGGGGTCGGCCGCCGGGTGAGCCTCGGCTGCATCCGCCTCTATCCGGAGCGCATCGAGGCGCTCTACGACCGCATCCCGATCGGAACCCCGGTCACGGTGCTCGAACAGCGCGTCAAGGTGGCGGAATACGCCGGCGAGCTGTGGCTCGAGGTGCATCCCGACCTCGAGCAGCTGGACGAGCTGGAAGCCAGCTACACGCTCACCGCCAAGCCGCCTCCCGCCGATGCCTACGCCTACATCCGCGAGAAGGCCGGTGCGCGCGCCGGCGAGGTGGACTGGTACCGGGTCGATGCCGAACTGGTGGCGTGCCGCGGCTATCCGGTGCAGATCACGAACAGCCGCGAGCATGGTCCGGACGACCGGCTTGCGGCGCGGCTCGTAAGCGGCCTCTATTGACACCGGATCGACGGCCGAAACCGCCTTAGGGCCGGCGTGCCTGTGCCCGGCAACGGCAGCCCCCATCGTGATCGCCCCCAGATCGACGGCCGAAACCGCCTTCAGGCCCGCGCCTCGATGCGGACCCGGCATCGCCTCTTTGCGCCGGCGCGACAGTGGTGGGCGCAAGCGGTCCCGCCGCGGTTTGGGCCCCTTGAAGGGATGGCCGGGCCCTAGTAGGGCAGCAGGATGTCCAGCACCTGCGCGCCCCAGCGCGGCTGTTGGACGTCGCTGAGCAGGCCGCGGCCGCCGTATCCCACCCGCAGCTCGGCGATCTTGTCGTGCCGGATGCGGTTGTCGGGGGTGATGTCCTCCGGCCGCACGATGCCGGCGAGGACGATCTCCCGCACCTCGTAGTTGACCCGCACCTCCTGCCGGCCCTGGATCACCAGATTGCCGTTGGGCAGCTCCTGCACCACCACCGCCGCGATCTCGAGCTGCACCTGTTCGGCGCGGTCGATGTCGCCGATGCCCCGCTGGGCGAGGCCGCTGTTGACCTCGAGCAGCGACGCGGGATCGGGGCTCCCCGGCAGCATCCGGGCGAGCCGTTGTTCGAGGCCGAAGAGGCTCGCGAAGCCGACATCGTCCTCGTTCGCCCGTCGCCGCACGGTCTCGTTGCGCAGCTGGGCGCGGTCGGCGATGGTGATCTGCACCGTGACGATGTCCCCCACCCGGCGGGCGCGCTGGTCGCGGAAGAAGGCCCGCGCCCCCGAGCGCCAGAGGGAATTGGCGCCCGCCGCCTCGAGCGGCTCCGGCTGCGGCATGGGCAGCTGTACCGGCCGCCAATCCGGACGCTCGGCGGGATTCTCGATGGGCCGGAGCTCCGGAACCTTGCCCACCCGGGCGAGCCGCTCCGGCACGCCGCAGGCCGCAAGCACCAGCACCAGCCCCACGACAAGGCGTCGTCCCGTCATGGCATGCCACTCCCGATCGCCTCGGCGCGTCCCGGGCCGATGACGCGCGCCTTGATGGCGGTACGGCTGTCCACGTTGACCAGCCGCACCACCGCCCCGAGCGGGCCCGATTCCAGAGCCCGCGCCACCGCCGTGAGCTCGAGACCCGGACGGCGGTAGACCACGGTGACCAGCGCACCCCGCCGCACGAGCCGCGGCTCCTGCAGGTCGGCGCTCCGGATCGGACGTCCGGCGGCAAGCCGCCGCCGCACCTCGCGGCCGATCAGCCGCGCCTCGTCCAGCACCACCTCCTCGTCGAGCCGTTCCCGCGGCACCCAGCGCACGTCCAGCATGTCCGCCGCGATCACGGTGCCGCGGCCGAGCGCCGTGCGGGGCGTGGGCACGCGCACCAGCTCCACCACACGCCCCGCAAGCCGCAGCCGGGCCGCGGCCCCATCGGCGGTGCGGGCCCAGAGCTCGATGACAAGCGCATCCGATGCCGGATCCTGGCGGTAGTCGAGCAGCCTGACGCGGGTCGGCACCCGCGCCGGGTTGGCCAGCGGCAGCCTCGGGCTCGTGATGGCGAGCGCGAACCGGCGCCCCTCCGCGGCCGGCGGCAGCCGGTCTCGGACCAGCTCCTCGATATGAAGGCGCGAGAGCGGCTCGCCCGGCGCGAGCTCGATCTCGGCGCCCTGGCCGCGCGCGGTGGCGGCGGCGAACAGCACGAGCGACAGCACGACAAGGGTCCGCATGGCCCACCTCAACGCATCTGGGTGATGGTGCCGAGCATGTTGTCGGCGGCGCTGATGACCCTGGAGTTGAGCTCGTAGGCCCGCTGGGCGGCGATCAGCGCGGTCAGCTCCTGCACCGCGTTGACGTTGGAACTCTCGAGGAATCCCTGCTGAACGGTGCCGAAACCGTCCACGCCGGGATTGCCGAGGATGGCGGGCCCGGAGGCGTCGGTTTCCGCGAACAGGCCGCCGCCCAAGGCCTCGAGCCCGCTCGGATTGGTGAAGCGGGCGAGCTCCAGCCGCCCCAGTTGCTGCAGCGACACCTGACCCTGGATCTTGGCGAACACCGTGCCCTCGGCATTGACCGTCACCTCCACCGCCTCCGCCGGCACGGCGATGCCCGGGTTCACGGTATAGCCCTCGGCGGTCACCAGCGTGCCCTCGGGCGAGAGCTGGAAACTGCCGGCGCGGGTATAGGCGACGTCGCCGTTGGGCAGCTGCACCACGAAGTAGCCGTCGCCCTGGATGGCGAGGTCGAGCGGGTTCTCGGTGTTGACCAGATTGCCCTGCTGGTGGATGCGGTAGACGGCGGCGGTCTTGACCCCGAGGCCGAGCTCCACGCCCGCCGGCAGGATGCTGCCGTCCTCGCCGTTGACCGCCCCCACCCGGCGCTGGCTCTGGTAGAGCAGGTCCTGGAACTCCGGGCGCTGGCGCTTGTAGCCGGTGGTGGCGAGATTGGCGATGTTGTTGGCGATCACCTCGACGTGCAGCTGTTGCGCCATCATGCCGGTGGCGGCGACGCTCAAGGCTCGCATGCGCTCTCCTCCTCACTCCGTCATCCCTGGGTGGCGAGACTGCGCTCGCCGGCGCGGCGTTCGAGCTCGTGGCGGGTTTCGAGGAGCTTGAGGGTCGCCTCGAAGGCCCGCACCGTCTCGATCATGCGCACGAGCTCCTGCACCGGCTCCACATTGGATCGCTCGAGGGCCCCCTGCACCAGCCGCACATCCTCGCTCGGCTCCGGCGCCTGGTCGGTGCGGTAGAGGCTGTCGCCGACGCGCTGCAGATTCATCTCGTCCGCGAACACCACCGGGCGGATGCGGGCGATCGGCCCCGCGCCGGGCAGCGACAGCACCCCGTCCTCGCTCACCACCGGCGTGCCCGCACCATCCGGCAGCACGATCTCGATCCCGTTCTCGTCCAACAGCGGATAGCCGGCGGCGGTGACGATGCGGCCCTCCGCATCGCGCTGGAAATGACCGGCGCGCGTGTAGGCCGGCCCCTCCGGGGTGGCGACGGTGAAATAACCACGCCCGACGATCGCCAGATCGAGCGGCGCCTCGGTGCGCTCGAGGGGACCGCCGCGCAGGTCCCGCACCCGCCCCACGTCCTGGACGAAGGCGAGCCGCTCCCCCTCCCCCGCCCGCACCAGCACCGTCTCGAACCGAAGCCGCTCGGCCTGGAAACCGGTGGTGGTGACGTTGGCGAGATTGCCCGCCACCACCGTGAGCTGATGCTCGAGGGCCAGAGCGCGGCTGAGGGCGATGTAGCCGGCGTTGTCCATCACACCCGATGCACCCGAAACCAACCGCCCGAAGCCCTTGCAGCTTTCGTGCCATCCCGCTCCCGAGCTCGGCCGTGGCCGCGGGGAAAGGCTCCGGTCCACATATCGGGATATGTCCCGGCGGCCCCGTGGGGTCGGCAGGGCTTGCCGAGGTAGGCAGAAGCTGCCGCTAACCGACGGTTAACCCTCTCGGGTTAGATCGGGAGCGGGTGTCGAGGCCGATGGAGGTGGTGATGGCCGAAAACCAGGCCCAGGAGACCCAGGCGGAGGAAGAGGGTGCGAAAAAGGGCGGCAAGTCCAAGCTCATCCTCTTTGCGCTCGTGGGTCTGTTGCTGATCGGCGGGGGTGGCGGCGCCGCCGGCTTCTTCCTCGGCTGGTTCGGCGGCAAGGGCAAGGCCGAGGCCGAAGAGGTGGCGGAGGAGACCGGCAAGGAACCGGGCAAGGACAAGGACAAGGCCGCCAAGGACAAAGACGGCAAAGGCGCGGCCGCGGGGGAGGAGGTGGTGTTCGTGGAGCTGCCGGACCTCCTCGTCAACCTCCGCTCGAGCGGCCGTCGCATGCGCTATCTCAAGCTGCGGGTGGCGCTCGAGGTGGCCGACGAGGAACAGGCCGAGCGCATCAAGACCCTGTTGCCGCGGGTGATCGACAGTTTCCAGCTCTATCTGCGCGCGCTTTCGGTGGACGAGCTGCGCGGTGCGGTGGGGATGGAGCAGCTCAAGGAGGAGCTGCTTGCGCGGGTGAACCGGGTGGTGCGTCCGGCCCGGGCCGAGGACGTGTTGTTCAAGGAGATCCTCGTGCAATAACGGCGCCTTTGCGGGCGGAAGGACCGGGTGATGGTCGATCAGGAACAGGAACCCACCGGCGAGGGCGAGGCTCCGGATCAGGAGGCGCTGGCGGCCGAATGGGCGGCCATGGCCGGCGTCGAGGAGGAGGAAGGGGAGTCCGCCTCCTCCGAAGTGGACGAGCAGGCCCTGGCCGCCGAGTGGGTGGCGCTCATGAGCCAGGACGAGCTCCAGGAGGAGCGGTCCGAGGGCAGCGAGGAGGCCAGCGCGCCCGCGGGGCGGGTGCTCAGCCAGGACGAGATCGACAGTCTGCTCGGCTTCGCCAACGTCGAGAAGCAGGGCGACCGCTCCGGCATCCAGGTGCTCATCAATTCCCGGGAGATCACCTACGAGCGCCTGCCGATGCTCGAGGTGGTGTTCGACCGGCTCGAGCGCATCATGACCACGAGCGTGCGCAACTTCACCTCGGAAAACGTCGACATCAACCTCGAAAACGTCACCGCGCAACGTCTCGGCGACTATCTCAACTCGGTCCCCCTGCCGGCCATGATCGCGGTGTTCCGCGCGGTGGAATGGGACAATTACGGGCTGATCACCATCGACAGCCCGATGATCTACTCCATCGTGGATGTTTTGCTCGGCGGCCGCCGCGGCACCGCCCCCATGCGCATCGAGGGCCGTCCCTACACCACCATCGAGACCCGCCTCGTCGAGCGCCTCGTCCATCTGGTGCTCGGCGACCTCGCCGCCGCCTTCGAGCCGGTGGCCAAGGTGCGCTTCCAGTTCGAGCGCATCGAGACCAATCCCCGCTTCGCCACCATCGCCCGGCCGGGCAACGCCTGTGTGGTGTTCAAGATGCGGGTGGAGCTCGAGAACCGGGGCGGCACGCTTGAGTTCGTGCTCCCCTACGCCACCCTCGAGCCGGCCCGGGACGTGCTGCTGCAGATGTTCCTGGGCGAGAAGTTCGGCCGCGATTCCATCTGGGAGAACCACCTCTCCAAGGAGATCCTGCTCGCCGATGTGGAGCTGCAGGCGGTGCTCGAGGAATGCACCATGACGCTTGCCGAGACCCTGAACTTCCGGGTCGGCACCACCCTGCCGCTCAGCGTCTCCCCCGACAGCGAGGTGACCTTGCGCTGCGGTAACGTGCCGCTCTTGCGCGGCCGGGTGGGGCGGGTGCGCAACCGCATGGCGGTGTGCGTGACCCGCCGGATCGCGGAGGAGGGCGATGGTTGAGATCTTGGCGCTGGCGCTGTTGGCCTTCGGGCTCCTGCTCAACGCCCTCTGGTCGCTCAGCCTCAGGCGCCGGCTCGCCCGTCTCGCGGCCCCCGACGAGGCGCTGAGGGAGCTTGTGGGCGCTCTCGACCGGGCGGTGGATCGGGCCGCCGAGACGGTGGCGGGCCTGCGCGAGGAGGCGCGGCGGCTGGACGAGGCGGCGCGCCGCCAGCGCCTCGGCCTCGAGCGCCGGCAGACGGAGCTGGCGCGGCTGTGCCGCAACGCCGAACGGCTGTTGTGGCGCCTCGGCCGCGAGGTGGAACGCGCCCGCCCGCGGGCTGCGGAATCCGGCCGCATGTCGCTCACGGCGGCGCCCGCCGACCACGCCCCCTTCGCCCGCCCCCTCACGGCAGCGCCTGCCGACGATGGAACCGCGGCCCGGCCCCGGCCCGAGCCGCAGGCGAAGGGACGGGAGCAGCTCGTCCAACTGCTCGCCCGGCTGCGATAGGCGGGCGCCATGCGGGCGAAGCAGCGCCTCCCCGGCTGGTCCCGGCTTCGCCAACGGCTCGCGGAGCGGATTCGTCTCGCCCCGAGCCGGATGGTATGGCTGTCGGCGCGCCTGCCGCCGGTGGCCTTCCTGCTCGGCCTTGCCGCGGCGCTGTTGGTGGCGGTGCGGCTTGCAGGCGAGCTGGTCTCGTCTCCGGCCGAGCCCGATTCGCCCCCGCCGGCGGCGGCCGGGCCCGATCCGCCGGCCGTGCCCTTCGCCGAGCTCGAGATGGCGGCGCCGGCCGCCCTTAAGGAGGCGCTCGAGCGGCTGGAGCCGGCCGCCGGCGACGGCGAGAGGGAGGATACGGCTCCGCCTGTCGTAGCCCCGGGGGATCTGGCCGATATCGCCGCCGCGCTCGAACGCCGGCGCAAGCGGCTGCTCGAGCGGGAGCGCGAGCTGGATCTGCGCGAAGAAGCGCTGCGCGCCCGCGAAGCCGACCTCGCCCGCAGGCTCGACCGCCTGGAACGCTACAAGGCCGAGCTCGCCGAGCTGATCGAGACCCTGGACCGCGAGGAGGAGGAGCGGCTCGCCCGGCTGGTTGCGGTCTATGAGAACATGAAACCCAAAAAGGCGGCCCAGATCTTCGACCGGCTCGAGCTCGAGGTGCTGTTGCGGGTGGTCACCCGCATGCGGGAGAGCAAGCTCTCGCTGATCCTGGCCGCCATGAACCCCGACCGGGCGCGCGAGATCACCCGCGCCCTCTCCACATCCAAGCCGCGCCCCGAACTCGCGCCCGATCCGGCAGTCCCACCGCCCCGCTAGCGCGGGGACCGCCGCCCGTTCGGAGCCGGGCCGCCTTGCGCGAGGCGCGAGCAGAACCGCTCGCCCCTTGGCGGCGGGCGGCTTGTTGGCATCCGCTCGCGCGAGGCGCGCGGAGCCGGCAGGACGGGCACGGGGGCCCGCACCGCCCGAGCCGCAACGCGCGATCGGCGGCTGGGCGGAGGAGCCGCCCAAGCGGCTCGTGACACCGCCGCACCGTCATGGGGTGCCCGATCCCGACCCTTCGGACGATGGCGGGAGCAGCCGTGCGGAAAGCGCCCGCGGCGGCACGGTCGCCTTGGGGATCGCGAAGGCGCGGGCGGATGCGCGCTCGGCAGCGGGCCTGAAAGCGGGCCGAGCGCATGCGTCCCGCACAGCGGCGTGGTCTCTTGCGGCGTCTCCGGCCGAGCGGCTCCGCCTCCCATCCCAAGCCGCGCGGCCCGAGGGCGGCGGCGGGCACGACCGTCGACGGGGGATCCCACAGCCCGCACGAGCGCACGCACAGGGGAGATATGTTGGGTTGTGGCCATGCGGCGGGATCCCACGGCCCGCACGGGCGCACGGCGGTGGGGCGGTGGTGGCAGCCGGCGCCGCCTCGGCCCTTGAGCGCGCAGGGCCGAATGGGAGACGGGATGTCGGCGGATTGTAACCGGTGCGTGGGGCGTGGCGGCGGATCGGGCGTCTTCGCGAGCCCGGCACCCGCCCGCCTCCTCCTTCGCTCGCCGCAGCCACACAGGGGCGGTTGGCCGCCGCGCCCGGGCGGGCTAGGGTCGGCTCGGGCGGGAGGAGGTGGTGTGACGATTCCGGACCCGCAGCGGGGACACAGGCTCGCCGCCGCCTGTGCGGTGGCGGTGGAAGCGGGCCTTTTCGCGCAAAGCCGCTTTCGGGCGGGCGGGCTGGCCGTGGACCGCAAGGGCCCGCAGGACGTTTCCAGCGACGCGGATCGGGTGGTGGAGGCGTTGATCCGGCGCCGGCTCGCGGCGCTCTTTCCCGAGGACGGTTTTCTCGGCGAGGAGAGCGGGTTCGCCCCGGCGCGCTCGGGCCGCATCTGGGTGGTGGATCCCATCGACGGCAGCTGGTGTTTCGTGCACGGCATCCGCGCCTGGTGCGTGAGCGTCGCCGCGGTGGACGAGGCGGGCATGGAGCTCGGGGTGGTGTACGATGCCGAGGCGGGGGAGCTGTTCGCCGCCGCCCGCGGCCTGGGCGCCACCCTCAACGGCCGGCCGCTTCGGGTGGCATCCGCGCAAAGCCTCGGCGATGGAACGGTGAGCGTGGGCTTCTCCCACCGCAGCCGGCCCGAGGAGGTGGCGCCGCTGATCGGGGAGCTGCTCAGACGCGGCGGGCTCTACCACCGCCACGGCTCGGGGGCGCTGGCCCTGGCCTGGACCGCGGCCGGACGGCTGATCGGTTACCTCGAGCCGCACATGAACAGCTGGGACGCGCTGGCGGGCCTTTTGCTGGTGCGGGAGGCGGGCGGTTTCGCCACCGACCTGTCGGCGCCGGGCCGGCTCGCGCGGGGCGGTGCCGTGGTGGCCGGTGCGCCCGGGGTCAGGAGCGCCCTCGAGGAGCTTGCGGCGCGCTATTTCCGGCAGGATCCGCCCCCTCCTCCGAACTCCAGCGCCGGCGCAGCTCGCGCTTGAGGATCTTGCCGTAGGCGTTCTTGGGCAGCGCTTGCACGAACCGATACGCCCGCGGGCGCTTGTAGCGGGCGATCCGCTCGAGGCACAGCGCATCCAGCTCCTCTGGGGACACCGCGCCCTCCGCCACCACCCAGGCCACCACCCGCTCGCCCCATTCCCGGTCCGGCACCCCCACCACCGCCGCCTCGCGCACCCGGGGATGGGCGAGCAGCACCTCCTCCACCTCGCGCGGATAGATGTTGGCGCCGCCCGAGATGATGAGGTCCTTGGAGCGGTCGCGCAAATAGAGAAACCCGTCGGCGTCGAAAAAGCCGATATCGCCGGTGAACAGCCACCCGTCCCGGAACGCTTGCCGGCTCGCGGCCTCATTGCGCCAGTAGCCGGGCACCACGCTCGCGCCGCGCACCACCACCTCGCCCGGCGCCTCCACCGGAAGCGGCCGTCCCTCCGCATCCACCACCCGCACCTCGCACACCAGCTGGGGCAGGCCCGCCGAGCTGAGCCGGGTGCGCCAGCGGGGATGGTCCGTATCGGCATGGGCGCGTTTGTCGAGGGCGGTGATGGTCATCGGGCTCTCGCCCTGGCCGTAGATCTGCGCCAGGCGGAAGCCGAACACCTGGTGGGCGGCGTCGAGATCGGCGAGATACATGGGCGCACCGCCGTAGACGATGGTCTTGAGCCCGGAAGCGGGCCGGGGCCGCGGGCGCGCCGCCCGCACCAGCCGGTTGACCATGGTGGGGGCGAGGAACAGGGTCACCCCCCGCCAGTGATCCAACAGCGCCAGCACCTCCTCGGGATCGAAGCGCCCGCTCTGCGGGACGATCTGCAGGGCGCCTACGGCGGCATGGGGCAGGATGTAGAGCCCCGAGCCGTGCGACATGGGTGCGGCGTGGAGGATGGCATCCTCGCGGGCGATGCCGTCCACGTCGATGAAATAGGCGTAGGTCATGGCCCGCAGGTTGCCATGGGTGATCATCGCCCCCTTGGGCCGTCCGGTGGTGCCGGAGGTGTAGAACAGCCAGGCGAGATGGTCCGCTGCGACCTCCCGGATGTCCTCCTCCTCGCCCTCCTCCCACAGCCTGCGGTAGGCGGGACCGTCGAACACCACCAGCTCGCGCACACAGGACGGAACCCGGCCGGCCACCGACTCCGCCTCCTCGCCGAGGAACAACAGCGCCGCCTCGGCGTCCTCGAGGATCCAGGCCAGCTCGTCGGGATGCAACCGGTGGTTCACGGGCACCGCCGCGAGGCCGGCCCACCAGCAGGCGAGCAGCGTTTCCAGATAGCAGGGATGGTTCGGGGCGAACAGCGCCACCCGGTCGCCGGCTTTAAGAGCGAAGCGGCGCCTGAGGCTTGCGGCCATGCGCGCCGCCCGCCGGCACAGGCTGCGGTGGTCGCACCAGACCTCCCGCCCCCAGGCGAGCGCCGGCCGCTCGCCGTGGGCGCGGCCGCTTCGGGCGAACCAGTGGGCGACGTTCACGACTCCTCCCGCATCCCGAGCTCCCCGTCCGCTTCTAGGACGCATGGTCGCAAGGGGCCAGAGGGTGCGGCGCCGTTCCTGGACGAGGACCTCGGCTCTGCCCTATGGTGGCGCCACCCGCGCCCCGCCTGTCGGCCGCGGGGAAGACCATGTCGCAGCCCCGCCTCACCCGCTTGCGCTCCGGCGGCGAAGGAGGGGCGGGCGGTTCGAGGTTCGCGCAGGTTCGGGGAGGTAGAGCGATGGCAAGCGATCTGGAGATCGCGGAAGGGGTGCGCTTGCGCCCCATCCGGGAGGTGGCGGAGGAGCTCGACATCCCGGAGGAGGCGCTCCAGCCCTACGGCCGGGAGGTGGCCAAGGTCGATTTCGGCTTCATCCAGGGGCTGGCCGAGCGGCCCCGGGGGCGGCTGGTGCTGGTGACCGCCATCACCCCCACCCCGGCCGGGGAAGGCAAGACCACCACCACCATCGGTCTCGGCGACGGGCTGCGCCGGCTCGGCAAGCGGACCGCCATCTGCCTGCGCGAGCCGAGCCTCGGTCCGTGTTTCGGCATGAAGGGCGGGGCCACCGGCGGCGGCCGTGCCCAGGTGGCGCCGATGGATCGCATCAACCTGCATTTCACCGGCGACTTCCACGCTGTGGCGGCGGCGCACAATCTGCTTGCGGCGTTGATCGACAACCACCTCTACTGGGGCAATGCGCTCGCCATCGACGCCCGCCGGGTGGTGTGGCGGCGCACCCTGGACATGAACGACCGGGCGCTTCGGCGCATCGCGGTCGGCCTGGGCGGGCCGGCCAACGGCTTTCCGAGGGAGGACGGGTTCGAGATCACCTCCGCCTCGGAGATCATGGCGGTGCTGTGTCTGGCCCGCGACCGCGCCGATCTCGAGCGCCGGCTCGGCCAGATGGTGGTGGCCTTCACCCGCGACCAGAAGCCGATCACGGCGGCGGAGCTGGGTGCGGTGGGGGCGATGAGCGCGCTGTTGCGCGATGCGCTGATGCCCAATCTGGTGCAGACCCTGGAGCACACCCCCGCCTTCATCCACGGCGGGCCCTTCGGCAACATCGCGCATGGCTGCAACTCGGTGATCGCCACCGAGACCGCGCTCCGGCTCGCCGACTTCGTGGTCACCGAGGCGGGCTTCGGCGCCGACCTCGGGGCGGAGAAGTTCTTCAACATCGTCTGCCGCAAGGCCGGCTTCGAGCCCGCCTGCGCGGTGCTGGTGGCCACGGTGCGGGCCTTGAAGATGCACGGCGGCGTGCCGCTCAAGGACCTCGCACAGGAGAACCTGCCCGCGCTCGAGAAGGGGCTCGCCAACCTCGCGCGCCACGTGCTCAACGTGCGCAAGTTCGGCGTGCCGGCGGTGGTGGCCGTCAACCGCTTCACCGGCGACAGCGAGGCGGAGCTCGCCTGCGTGGTCCGCTACTGCACCGAGGAGCTCGGCATCGGGGCCCACGTCTGCGAGCACTGGGCCGAGGGCTCGGCGGGCATCGAGGAGCTCGCGCGGGCGGTGGTGGAGCTCGCCGAACGGCCCAAGGTGCTGGACGGGCGCGGCTTCCGGCTCTTGTACCCGGACGATCTGCCGCTTTGGGCGAAAATGCGCACCATCGCCACCGAGATCTACGGGGCGGCCGACATCATCGCCGACAAACGGGTGCGGGACCGGTTTCGGGCACTGGACGCCCAGGGCTACGGCCGGCTGCCGGTGTGCGTGGCCAAGACCCAGTACAGTTTCTCCACCGATCCCGACCTCAAGGGCGCTCCGAGCGGCCATGTGGTGCCGATCCGCGAAGTGCGGCTCGCGGGCGGTGCCGAGTTCGTGGTGGTGATCTGCGGCGACATCATGACCATGCCCGGCCTGTCGCGCCGGCCGGCGGCGCTGGACTTCGAGGTGGACGCCGAGGGGCGGATCCGGGGGCTCGGCTAGGCCGGCCCCCGCCAGGCCGCGCGACGAACTGGGCTCAGGCCCCCTCCTTGAGCACCCACTCGTTGAAACTCACATCGAGCCGCCCCACCAGAGCGTCGAACCGCTCGCGCGAGGCGGCGAGCCCCCGCCTGCGGTCGCGGTGGCGGTCCTCGATGGCCTTGAGCTCGCGGTAGAGGTCGGCGAAGCGCCGCACCGCCCGCTCCGGGGCGGTGCGGCGGTTGGAATGATAGGCCTCGATGCGACCCTGATGGTCGAAGGTGGGCGTGACGTGGGCCAGCACCCAATAGTGGTCGCCGTTTTTGCACAGGTTGAGCACATAGGCGAAGATTTCCTCGCCCCGCTGGATGGTCTCCCACATCACCTGGAACAGACAGCGCGGCATGTCGGGATGGCGGATGATGCTGTGCGGCTGGCCGATCACCTCCTCCTCCCGAAAGCCCGCCACCGCAAGGAACACCTCGTTGGCGTAGGTGATGCGGCCCTTGAGGTCGGTCTTGGTGACGATGATCTCGTCGTCGGGAAAACGCCGCTCGCGTCCGGTCGGCCGCACGATGCGCCGCACCGCCCGGCGGGAGCGCAATAGACGCTTGAATGCGAACATGATCCCCCTTGCTCTTGAGCCCGCCCTTTTGGGCGGCTTCACGGTGCGGCTCGCCTGTGGCACGCGGCCGTTAAGCCGAAGTTAACGGCGGGCCGGCTGGTCTTCGCCCGTGAGCATCGCCCGCAACCGGAGCGCGTCGTGGACGGCGTGGGCGGCCTCGTCGGTGTTGTCGAAATAGACGTAGAGATCACGCCCCCGGGCGCGCTGGTCGGCGAGCCAGGCCGCCCAGTCGGCGAGCTGTTGCGCGCCGTAGGCGCCGCGGTAGCGCCGCTCGTGGCCGTGCAGGCGCACATAGACGAAGTCCGCGGTCACCACGCGCGGTGCGGTGAGGCCGGCGAGGTCGAAGGGACAAAAGGCCGCACCGTGCGCCGCGAGCAGGGCGTAGACCTCCTCGCGGTGCCAGCTCGGATCGCGGAACTCGAAGGCGTAGCGGCAGTCCCCCGGCAACCGATCGAGAAAGGCACCGAGCCTTGCGGGATCCGCGGGAAAGCGCGGCGGCAGCTGGAACAGCACCGGCCCGAGCCGGTCGCCGAAGGCCCGGATGCGGTCGAAGAAGCTCCGCACGAGCTCGGCTGTGTCGCCGAGCCGGCGGTGGTGGGTGATCGCGCGCCAGGCCTTGACCGCAAACAGAAAGCCGGGCGGGGTGCGGGCGCACCAGGCGGCGATGCGGGCGGCATCGGGCAGGCGGTAGAAGCTCGCGTTGAGCTCCACGCTGGAGAGATGGCGCGCGTAATAGGCGAGCCATTCGCGCTGGGAAAGCGCGGGCGGATAGAAGGGGCCGCGCCAGTTGGCATAGCTCCATCCCGAGGTGCCGACATACAGCTGCGCCGCCGCCATCGCCCCTCCATCCAGCTGAGGCTCAGCGCCCTTCGCCGGCCCGATCCTCCTCGCCGGCGATCACCCGATCGAGCCGCCGCGCCTCGCACAGGCCGCGCGGCTCCTGGTGGATCACCACCTCCGCCCCGGGATAGCGGCGCCGCAGCCGCTCCTCCACCTCCTCGGTGACCGCGTGGGCGGCGCCCACCGTCATCTCCGGATCGAGCTCGAGATGCATCTCGATGAACACCACCGATCCCGAGCGACGGGTGCGCAGATCGTGCATGCCGTCGACCCGGGGATGGGCGGTGACCATGGCCTCGATCGCCCGCCGCTCCTCGGCCGGCAGCTCGACGTCCATGAGCTCGTCGACAGCCCGCCGCGCCACCCGCACCACGGCGGCCCCGAGATACAGGGCGACCAGCATGCCGAGGGCGGGATCGAGCCACAGCACGCCGAAACCATCGGCGGCGAGCAGACCGGCGATGACCGCGCCGTTGGTGAGGAAGTCGGAGCTGTAGTGGAGGGAATCGGCGTCGATGGCCTGGGATCCCGAACGCCGCACCACATGGCGCTGGAAGGCGAGCAGGGCGGCGGTGAGCGCCATGGCGAGCAGCAACGCCGCCACCCCGACGACGGCGGCCCGCACCGGCTGCGGATCGAGCAGGCGCTGGACCGCCTCGGCGAAGATGAACAGCGCCGCCCCGCCCACCAACACCGCCTGGCCGAGCGCCGACAGCGCCTCCGCCTTGCCGTGGCCGAAGCGATGGCGATGGTCGGGCGGCTGCTGGCCGATGCGCACCGAGACCAGGGTGATGCTGGAGGCGAGCAGGTCGGTGAGACTGTCCACCAGCGACGCCAGAATCGCCACCGATCCGGTGGCCACCGCCGCGGTCAGCTTGATGACGCCGATCGCCACGGCGGTGGCCACGCTGGCCGCCGCCGCAAGCCGCACCAGACGCCGGGCGCTTGGGTCGCCTTCCATGACCAGCTCCCCTCGATCAGCCGCCAGCTACACCCGGCAGAGGTCGGGCGCAAGTTTTACATCGTGTCTATGTGTGTATGTAAAAAACACATTGACAAATCGTGCCTTTGAGTCTGCCATGGCGGCGTTCGCAACCAGCCGCCCCTGGCCGTGCCATGTCGACCATGCTGCGACCTTCCCCTTCCGCCCCCGCGCCCGTATGGACGCGCATCCGCGCGCGGGGCCTGTTGCGCGCGGTGGCCGCCGCCGCGGCCGCCTGGTGGCGCATGCCGCCCGCCTGCGCAGCTTGAGGTGGAGGCGCCACGCACACCGTTGCCTCCTTGTCCCGCGCGCGTAGAGTGGGAGCGGCCGCAAGCAGCTTCGGGAGGCGCCATGGGGGGCTATCGGGCCATCTATCGTCGCTCGCTCGAGGATCCGGAGGGTTTCTGGGCCGCGGCGGCGGAGCGCATCAGCTGGGAGCGGCGCTGGGATCGCGTGCTGGATGCGAGCCGCGCACCCTTCTACCGCTGGTTCGTCGGCGGGCGGCTCAACAGCTGCTACAATGCGGTGGACCGCCATGTGGAGGCCGGGCACGGCGATCGCCTCGCCCTCGTCTACGACTCCGCCATGACCGGCGAGGTGCGCCGGCTCACCTACCGCGAGCTCCGCGACGAGGTCGCCCTGTTCGCCGGCGCGCTGCGCCGCCAGGGCGTGGGCCAGGGCGATCGGGTGATCATCTACATGCCCATGGTCCCCGAGGCGGTGGTGGCGATGCTCGCCTGCGCCCGCATCGGCGCCATCCACTCGGTGGTGTTCGGCGGCTTCGCGGCTAGGGAGCTTGCAACCCGCATCGACGACGCCAGACCCAAGCTCATCCTCTCCGCCTCCTGCGGCCTCGAGCCCGGCAAGACCGTCGCCTACAAGCCGCTTTTGGACGAGGCCATCGCCATCGCCCGCCACAAGCCCGAGCGCTGCCTCATCCTCCAGCGCCCGGAGCTCGAGGCACCGCTTGTGCCGGGCCGCGACCGTGACTGGTACGAGGCGCGCGCCGAGGCCGAGCCCGTCGACTGCGTGCCGGTGGCCGCCACCGATCCCCTCTACATCCTCTACACCTCCGGCACCACCGGCCAGCCCAAGGGCATCGTGCGCGACAACGGCGGCCATGCGGTGGCGCTGTTCTGGACCATGAAGAACATCTACGGGGTCGAGCCCGGCGAGGCCTTCTGGGCCGCCTCCGACATCGGCTGGGTGGTGGGCCACAGCTACATCGTCTACGGGCCGCTGTTCCACGGCAACACCACCATCCTCTACGAGGGCAAGCCGGTCGGCACGCCCGACCCCGGCGCCTTCTGGCGGGTGATCGCCCAGCACGACGTCAAGGCGCTGTTCACAGCCCCCACCGCCTTTCGCGCCATCAAACGCGAAGACCCCGAAGGCGCCCACATGCGGCGCTATGATCTGTCCGGCTTCCGCACCCTGTTCCTCGCCGGCGAGCGCTGCGATCCCGACACCCTGCTGTGGGCGCAGGAAAAGCTCGGCGTGCCGGTGATCGACCACTGGTGGCAGACCGAGACCGGCTGGGCCATCTGCGCCAATCCCATCGGCATCGAACAGCTGCCCATCAAGCCCGGCTCGCCCTCGGTGCCCATGCCCGGCTATGACGTGCGGGTGCTCGACGACGCCGGCCGCGAGCTCCCACCCGGCGAGCTCGGCGCCATCGTGGTCAAGCTGCCGCTGCCGCCCGGCACCCTGCCCACCCTGTGGAACGCCGACCAGCGCTACAAGGACGCCTATCTCTCCCGCTATCCCGGCTTCTACCTCACCGGCGATGCCGGCTACCGCGACGAGGACGGCTATCTCTACGTCATGACCCGCACCGACGACGTCATCAACGTGGCCGGCCACCGTCTCTCCACCGGCGCCCTCGAGGAGGTCATCGCCGCCCATCCCGACGTCGCCGAATGCGCGGTGATCGGCGTCGCAGACGAGCTCAAGGGCGAGCTGCCGCTCGCCTTCGTGGTGCTCAAGGCGGGCGTGGACCGCGACCGCGAGGCCATCAAGGCCGAGCTCGTGAAGAGGGTGCGCGAGGGCATCGGCCCGGTCGCCGCCTTCCGCCTGGTGGCCATCGTCGCCCGGCTGCCCAAGACCCGCTCGGGCAAGATCCTGCGCGGCACCATGAAGAAGATCGCCGATTCCCGTCCCTGGCGCATGCCCGCCACCATCGACGATCCCGCCATCCTGGACGAGATCACCGCAGCGCTCAAGGAGCTCGGCTACGCCCGCACGCCGAGCCTGGAGGCGTGAGCGCCGGGGCGCCGATCCCGACCCTCGCCGCCCGCTTCCGGAAGAGGCTGGCACGGTTGCCGGCACCGGCGCCCTATGTGGCGGTGGCCCCCGATCTGCTGGTCGAACCCGAACGCTGGCTGCGGGAGGCAGGCCTCCATCCACCCTACCTGGTTCTCGCCGACGCCCGCACCTGGGAGATCGCCGGCCGCACCCTCCAAGCCCGCCTGGAAGCCCGCGCGCTCGTGCTGGATTCACCGCGCCCGCCCGCGAACACAGCCACCCTCGCCCGCATCGAGGAGGCCCTCCACCCCGGCCTCTGCCTGATCGCGGTCGGCTGCGGCACCCTCAACGACCT
>JALSGW010000152.1 GCA_026982585.1 Alphaproteobacteria bacterium
GATGCGGCTGTGGCCGCGCACGCTCGTGGGGCAGCTGATCCTGCTGCTGCTGCTCGCGCTCTTCACCGCCCAGCTCCTGGCCGCACTGATCTTCCTCGACGAACGCCGGCTCGCCGTGGCCCAGGCGGCCCGCGAACAGGTGCTGGCGCGCACGGTGAGCCTGGTGCGGCTGTTGGAGCGCACGAGGCCCGAGCTCCACGCGGCGCTGCTGCAGGCGGCAAGCGGCGGCCGCCTGCGCTACCGGCTCTCCACAGCGCCGGCGCTCGATCCCGCCGATCCCCGCCACGCCAGAAACCGTTTCGCCCGCGCGCTGGCCCGGGCGCTCGACCGCGCCCCGGGGGCGGTGCTGGTGGACGTGCACCGAGGCGGCCGTCTGTGGCCGTGGCGGCGCGGCGAGCTGGTCCTGGTACGACCGCTTCGGGCCGACGACGACGATGACGACGACTTCTTCGAGGAGCCGTGGGAGGATGAGCCCGACCGGATGGAGCATCCGGCCCGGGGGCCGCGCAGCCTGGTGCTGGCGGTGCGGCTTGCGGACGGCCGCTGGCTGAACGGGGAACTCGCCCCGCCCGCGCCGGCGCGGCTCTGGGCGGCGCCCTTCCTCCTCGCCCTGGTCCTCGCCGCCGGCGGCACCGCCGGCATCACCTGGCTCTTCCTGCGCCGCCTCACCCGGCCGCTCACCGCGCTTGCCCGGGCGGCGGAGCTGCTCGGCCGCGGCGGCGAGCCGCCGCCACTGCCCGAGGGCGGGCCGAGCGAGATCCGCAACACGGTGCGCGCCTTCAACCTCATGCAGGAGCGCCTGCAGCGCTTCGTCGAGGATCGCACCCGCATGCTCGCCGCCCTCGGCCACGACCTGCGCACTCCCATCACCGCCCTCAAGATCCGCGCCGAGCTGATCGAGGACGACACCCATCGCCGCCGCCTGCTCGAGACCCTGGAGGAGATGGAGCGCATGGTGGAAGGCACCCTCGCCTTCTTGCGGGAGGAGGCGAGCCGCGAGCCCCACCGGCGCGTCGCCCTGCGCCAGCTCCTGGAAAGCCTGGTGCAGGACTACCGCGACATGGGCCGGCCGGTCCGGCTCGGCCCCTGCCCCGAGGTCCTCCTCACCTGCCGTCCCGACGGGCTCAGGCGGGCCCTGCGCAACCTCGTCGACAACGCGCTTCGCTACGGCGAAACGGCCGAGGTGCGGGCCGAACTCGCCCCTGAACAGGTCTATATCCTCGTCGAGGACGAAGGTCCCGGTATCCCTCCCGAGATGCTGGAGCGGGTCTTCGAACCCTTCTTACGGCTCGAGGAGAGCCGCAGCCGCGAGACCGGCGGGCTCGGGCTCGGGCTTGCGATCGCCCGCACCATCGCCCGCGCCCACGGCGGCGAGCTCAGGCTCGAGAACCGGCCGCAAGGCGGGCTCCGGGCCGTGCTCCTGCTGCCCCGCTAGTACCACAGGCCGAAACGGCGGAAACGGGGCCCATGGCCGATCGGCGGCAGGAACTCGGGCAGATGCAGCGGCTCCTCCGGCACAAGCGG
The DNA here is from genome assembly GCA_026982585.1 of Alphaproteobacteria bacterium. Taxonomy (GTDB): domain Bacteria; phylum Pseudomonadota; class Alphaproteobacteria; order Geminicoccales; family Geminicoccaceae; genus HRBIN39. The sequence goes on from JALSGW010000152.1 coordinate 1,525, forward strand.
CGTCGCCTCCACCTCGTAGAGGGAGAGCAGGCGGCGGATGCGCTCCTCGGTGGGCGGATGGGTGCGCAGCAGCGACGGCTCGGGGATGCGGCGGCCGGGAAAGAAGATCTCCTCCCAAAACCGTCCCTGCAGCCGCTCGAGTTTGGCGAGGGCCGAGGCGAGGCCGGCGGGATCCCCGGTGAGCGCCGCCGCATCGAGATCGGCGTCGAACTCTCGTGCGCGGGAGAGCGCGAGCTGCAACAGCGCCATCAAGGTGGGCGCGAACACCAGCACGAACACCAAAAGCCAGGAGATGGTGGCGCGGCCGACAAGGGCGAGCGGCAGGTTGAACAGAAACAACAGCTGGCCCAGCCACGACATCAGGCTGGTCACCCGGCTCATGACGTCGGCGAGCTGCATGAGCCACAGATCGTCGTTGCGGATGTGGCTCACCTCGTGGGCGAGCACGCCCGCAAGCTCGCGCAGGGTGAGGCTGCGCAGGAGTCCGTCGGTGACCGCGATGCTGGCGCGCCCCGGCCGGCCGACGGCGAAGGCGTTGAGCACCCGGCTCGGCACCCAATAGAGCGCCGGCACCCTGGGCAGCTCGGCGCGGGCGGCGAGGGTGGCGAGCAGCGCCTCCACCTGTGGCAGCACTCCGCCTTCCACACGCCGGGCACCATAAGCCCGCATCACCCACTCGGGCGGGATCTGGGGGCTCAAGAGAAAGGCGAGCGCTCCGCCCGCAAGCGCCCACCACACCCCTTCGCCGCCCCAAAGCGCGTAGCCGCAAAGCGCCAAAATCAACGCCATGCCCGCGAGCAGCAGCAGCGAATGGAAGAGATTGCGCCACTTGTGGCGGCGGCGCTGCGCCTCGCTAAAATGCACCCGTACGAAGGAAGGGGTCATGTGCGCGCCCGACCGTGGATCGTCCAACCGTGCAGGGGAGGTGGACCGTGAGCGCCTTTGAGGCAAGCGTGCTCGAGCGGATGCGTGTGGTGGAGGGGGATATCACCCAGCTGGAGGTGGACGCGATCGTCAACGCCGCCAACGCCGCCCTCGCCCCGGGCGGCGGGGTGTGCGGCGCCATCCATCGCGCCGCCGGGCCGGAGCTCGCCGAGGCCTGCCGCCGTCTCGGCGGCTGCGCCACCGGCGATGCCCGCATCACCCCCGGCTTCCGCCTCCAAGCCCGCCACGTCATCCACGCCGTCGGTCCGCGCTGGCAGGGCGGCGCCCACGGCGAACAGGAGCTGCTCGCAAGCGCCTACCGGCGTTCGCTGGAACTCGCCCGCGACCACGAGCTTGCGAGCATCGCCTTTCCCGCCATCTCCACCGGCGTCTACGGCTTTCCCCCGGAGCTGGCGGCACCGATCGCGGTGCGCACGGTGGCGGAGTTCCTCGCCCGCCACCCGAAGCCGGAGCTGGTGATCTTCTGCTGCTTCGGTGCGCAATCGGCAGAGCTGCACCGAAGCGCTCTCGCCGCGCTGGGTGACGAGGGGCAATCCCGGGCGGACTAGAGCGGCCGTCGCTCGCCGCCGGCTCCTTGAATCCGGGCGAGCCAGTCCAGCGTCTCCCGCACGCCGCCGAAGGGGAAGAGGTGCACCGCGTGCAGGCGGCATCCGGGGCAGCGGCTGCGGTGGCGCAGCAGCACACGCAGCTGTGCGTCCGGGGTGCGACGGGCCATCATCCCCACCACCCGGCCCGGCTCGCGCAGCGCCACGGCGGCGCTGCTCGCAACCCCGCACCGAGCCGCATAGCGGAGCAGGGTCGCAAGCCGCGCGGGACCGGCGAGCCCGACCCGGATCGGCACCTCCACGCCCAGCTCCCGCAGACGCCGCTCGAAGCGGAGCGGAGCATCGGCGTCGAACCCGAACTGGGTCACCACCTCGAGCGCGATCCCCGCGCGCTCCGCAACAGCGCACTTGGCCCGAAGCGCGCGCTCGAGCTCGGGAACGGCCACCCGCGGATGCCCCTCCGGATGACCGGCCACGAACAGACGACCGAAC
>JALSGW010000153.1 GCA_026982585.1 Alphaproteobacteria bacterium
TCCGGTATCGTCGGCTCGGGCCCAACGGATGGTCCCGGCACAGGGCGGCAAAAGGCCCGGCCCTCGCGGCCGGCCTCAGCCCGGCAGGGCGGGGGGCGAGGGGTGCAGGAGTTCGTCGAGCGTCGGAAAGGCCGATGCGCCGCTGCCGATCACCGCCGGCTCGCTTCCCTGCAGGCTCACGGTCGCATCGTCGAACACCAACAGCTCCACGGCCTTCAGCCGATCCCGGCCCTGATCCCCGTCCCCCGGCCGGTGGTCCTCGAGCTCCCACCACTTGCCCCGGCGGGCCAGGGCGAAATCGGCATAGCGCCCCTCAACCCGGACGCGATCGGTGCCCGCACCGCCCACCACCACATCGTCCCCGGCACCCGGCACGATCAGATCGTCGCCGCTTCCGCCCTGAAGCCGGTCGCGGTCCGGGCCGCCCAGCAGCCGATCGTCCCCCGCACCGCCCTTGAGCCGGTCGGCACCGGGGCCGCCGTCGATGCGGTCCGATCCGCCGCCCCCGACCAGGAGGTCGGCGCCGTCCCCGCCCGCGAGCCGGTCGTCGCCGCCGCCGCCGAACAGCCGATCATCCCCGCCCGCTCCGTCCATGCGGTCGGCGAACGGGGTGCCGCGTTTTCGCTCGCCCTCCGGACCGCCGGTCCAGACCAGCCCGCTTCCAGGATCGCCGCCCGGATCGGAAGCCGGCCCATCCCGCCCGGGCGCGCTCTCGCCGAGCCAGTCGGCGAGCGGCCGGTCGTCCAACAACAGATCGGGGCGGGTCTTGAAATAGCGGCGGATGCGCAGCTGGTCCTGGCCATGGAGGATGAGCAGATCCTGCCCCTCGCGCGTCCAGGACAGCGCGCCCGGGTCGATCCCCGAAAAGAGCAACCGGTCGCCTGATTGGGCGTCCAAAAGCAGATCGCGTCCGAAGCCCTCCCCGAACACGAACACATCCGGCCCCAGGCCGCCCTTGAGCCAGTCGTCGCCGGGGCCGCCCTCGAGCCGGTCCGCGCCGGCGCCGCCGATCAGCCGATCGTCGCCCGCGCCCCCAGCCAGCACATCGTCGCCGGCACCGCCCTTGAGCCGGTCGGCACCGGGGCCGCCGTCGATGCGGTCCGATCCGGCGCCGCCGACCAGGAGGTCGGCGCCGTCCCCGCCCGCGAGCCGGTCGTCGCCGCCGCGGCCGAACAGCCGATCGTCCCCGCCCGCTCCGTCCATACGGTCGGCGAACGGGGTGCCGCGTTTCCGCTCGGCCTCCGGACCTCCGCTCCAGACCAGCCCGCCGTCGTCCCGGGGTCGGGGCGGTGCCGCACTTCCCACCAGCAGCATCGCCCGCCCGTCCCCGTCCGCCACCAGCTGCACGCCGGCACCGAGCCGGCCGGAGACGGTGAGCACCGCATCGACCGATCCGTCGCGCCCGCCGTCGAGCTCGAGACGGTACACCTCGCCCTTGGGCCGCAGGCGGAAGGCGAGCTGCTCGGGCCCGCGATCCAGCACCACCAGCGCATCGCCGGGCGCAAAGTCGAGGATGCGATCCCCGTCGAGCTCCCGGAGCGTGCCGAGAAAGCGGTCGGCCCCCGGTCCGCCCACAAGCCGGTCGGCGCCGGGCCCGCCGATGAGCCGATCATCCCCGCCGCCGCCCTCGAGCCGATCATCCCCGCCGCGCCCCTCGAGCCGGTTGGCGACGGCGTTGCCGACCAGGAGATCGTCGCCGCGCCCGCCGACGGCATGCTCGATCACCACGCCGGGCGCGATGGCGACATTGTCCTCGGCGCGCTGGCTCCACGCAGCACCCGCGCCCCGGCGCCCGATGTCGCTCCAACTCCCCGGTGCGAGCCGGATCTCGACCGGAAGCCGCTGGCCGCTCGCATCGATGACGTCCTCACCGCCGGCGTCCCAGATGGTCAGGATGCGGGCGCGCCCGTCGGCAAAACGGTAGACGGTGTCCCCGGATCCGCCCGCACCCGGGCCGTACAGCTCCTGCAGGGCCAGCACATCGAGCCACATCGGCGTCTCGGGGGCGAGCGGCCGGCCCTGGCCGTCGGTGGCGGTGCCGGGGTGATCGCGGTAGGCGAGCACGGTGGTGCCGGCGTGGTCGAGGGCGGCGGGCAGGCGCTCGCCGCCCGCGAAGGGATGTTTGAGACCGAGGGCGTGGCCCACCTCGTGCAGGACCACGTAGAAACCGAATCCGCCCGGGGCGAGATCGAGCCGGGACAGCTCGGGGTTCAAGGTGACGTCCGCGCCCTTGAGGCGCGCGCCGCCGTCCCAGCGCACATAGGTGAGGCCCAACCAGCCCGGATCGCCGCCCGAGGCCAAGGCGAAGCGGACGTCGGCGCCGTTGGAGGTCGGACCGCGCCAGGGCTCGAAGCGCACCCCCACCACCGCCTCGAAGCGGGCCAGCGCCTCCACCACGGCGGCCTCGAAGCCGGCGCCCGGCGCCGCTGTGGCGGCGAACTGCTCCCCCTCGCCCATCATCGGCCGGTCGCCCGGGCCATAGAAGGCGTAGGTGATGGTATCCTTGGCCCATTTCAGGCGCCTGCCGCCCTCGGCCAGCCAGAACAGGGCACGCGCCTGCGCGTGCTGCGCGCTCGACCCCGCCGCCATCGCACCCCCACACGCAGGTCCACCGGGTGCGCCACCCGAGCTTGCGGCGTGATTCCTACGACACGTTCGTTGCCAAACCGTTAACAGCCGGCGAGAGATAAATCAACTAGTACGTGAACAAATTAGATATAACTCGACTAAAAGTTTTGGCCGGGCGAGCGCCGGCAGGGCGGGCGCAGAGCCCGGGAGGCTGCATCGTGAGCGCGGCCCGAAGCCGAAGCCCGGCGCCGACCGCCCGGCCGCTTGGCTCCTTCCTCGGCCGCCCCGCCCAAAAAGGCGCCCGGGCGCGCACGCTGTCGCGACCCGGCATGCCACCCTGCGCCCCGCGCCCAAGGCCGTTGCGCTGTCTCGCGCGTGCAAACGGCCTGTCCCGCCGGCAGGTGTGGGCCGGCGGCGACGGCGCCAGCGCCCCTTCCCGCCCCCAGGGATGGGCCGGCCAACAAACGGAGCGGGCCCGATCCGAGCGCCTCTTCCGCATCCCATACGGGGCCGCAAGGCCGCAGGATGCCTGGGCCGCCCGCTTCCTCCCAGCGGTGCGAACGCATAGGGCCCATGTCCCCGTCTCAGGAAGGCGGCGCCTTTCGCATGCGCCCGCGAAGGGCATTCGAGCCTCCCGATCCGGCTTGCCCCGTCACCGCACCGAGCGTCCTTGTCCGGTGGCGACGGTAGCCGCTCCCGCGAGGCTTGGCCCGCGGCCGCGCGGCGCTCCCCGACCGCGACCGGCGGCACGCTGCAGCCACCCGGTTCCCCCGGCACCGCCCGCAACTCCCGGAGCCCTCCCCACCGAACCGAGCGGATCTGCGGCAGCCGCGCCATGGGGCGGGCGCTCCCGGGCTTGCCCCGAGCGGTCCTTAAGCCTCGGATCGCCTACGCCCCAGCAAGGAGCGCTGCCCGGCTCGAGCCGCACGCCCTC
>JALSGW010000154.1 GCA_026982585.1 Alphaproteobacteria bacterium
CCCCCAACACCGGGAGGAGCAGTGGCAGGAGCTGCTGGAGCAGCTGCAGAACCGGCTCGGGACGGAGGCGATCCGCATGCTCCGCAGCCTGCCGGATCACCGCCCGGAGCTGGCCTGGGAGCAGGCCGCAGCGGCGCTCACCGCCGGCACCCCCGCCCATTGCGCCCCGCGGCGGCCGCTCTGGCTGCTGCCCGAGCCGCAGCCACTGCCGGCCCCGCCGGGCAACCTGACCCTGCTCGGAGGGCCGGAGCGGATCGAGACCGGCTGGTGGAGCGCCGCCAGCATCCGCCGCGACTACTATACGGCCCGCCACCGGGACGGCCGCCGGCTGTGGATCTTCCACGACCTGCGGCACCCCGGACGGTGGTATCTGCACGGGCTGTTCGGCTGATGGAGCCGCCCCGCTACGCCGAGCTGCACGCCTGCAGCAACTTCACCTTCCTGCGCGGCGCCTCCCACCCAGAGGAGCTGGTGGCACGGGCCGCCGAACTGGGCTACCACGCCCTGGCGCTCACCGACGAGTGCTCCCTGGCCGGGGCGGTGCGCGCCCACCTGGCGGCCAGGCGGCGGGGCCTGCGGCTCATCATCGGCAGCGAGTTCCGCCTCTGCGAGGGGCTGCGGCTGGTGCTGCTGGCCAGCAACCGCACCGGCTACGGCCACCTGGCCGAACTGATCACCCACGCCCGCCGCTCCGCCCCCAAGGGGGAGTACCGGCTGAGCCGTGCCGAACTGGAGCGGCTGCCCCTGGAGGGGTGCCTGGCCCTCTGGCTGCCGGGCGCGGAGATCGACCCCGGGGAGCCGGCCTGGCTGGCCGAGCGCCTCCCCGGCCGCTGCTGGATCGCCGTGGAGCTGCTGCTGGCCGGCGACGACCGGCAGCGCCTGGAGCGGCTGCAACGGCTCGGCCGCTCCCTGGGGATCCCGCTCTGCGCCAGCGGCGGCGTGCTGATGCACCGGCGCGGACGACGGATGGTCCAGGATACCCTCACCGCCATCCGCCTGGGCACCCCGCTGAGCGCAATCGGCACCGCCCTCTGTCCCAACGGCGAGCGCCACCTGCGCCCCCGGCGACGCCTGGCCCGCCTCTACTCCGCCGGGCTGCTGGAGGAGAGCTGCCGTATCGCCGACCGCTGCCGCTTCTCCCTCGACGAGCTACGCTACGAATACCCCCGCGAACTGGTCCCCGCCGGTCACACCCCCACCTCCTGGCTGGCCCGGCTCACCGAGGAGGGGATGCAGCGCCGCTGGCCGGAGGGGGCACCGCCCAGGGTCCGCCGCCAGGTGGAGCACGAGCTGGCGCTGATCCGGGAGCTGCGCTACGAGCCCTACTTCCTCACCGTGCACGACATCGTCCACTTCGCCCGCGACCGCGGCATCCTCTGCCAGGGGCGCGGCTCCGCCGCCAACTCCGCCGTCTGCTACTGCCTCGGCATCACCGAGGTGGACCCGGCCCGGCTCGACCTCCTGTTCGAACGCTTCATCTCCCGGGAGCGGGACGAGCCGCCGGACATCGACGTGGATTTCGAGCACGAGCGGCGCGAGGAGGTGATCCAGTACCTCTACCGCAAGTACGGCCGCGACCGTACCGCCCTGGCCGCCACGGTGATCCGCTACCGGCCGCGCAGCGCCATCCGCGACGTGGGCAAGGCGCTCGGGCTGGGGCGGGACCAGATCGAGCGGCTGGCGAAATCGGTACGCTGGTGGGACGGCAGACGGATCACCCCCGAGGGGCTGCGGGAGGCCGGTTTCTCCCCCGACAACCCCCTCATCCGCCGGCTCACCCGGCTGGTGGAGGAGATCGTCGGCTTTCCGCGCCACCTCTCCCAGCACGTGGGAGGCTTCATCATCGCCGCCGACCGCCTCTGCCGGCTGGTACCCATCGAGAACGCCGCCATGGCGGAGCGCACCGTCATCCAGTGGGAGAAGGACGACCTGGAGGCGCTGGGGCTGCTGAAGGTGGACGTGCTGGCGCTGGGGATGCTCAGCGCCATCCGCAAGGCACTCGATTACATCAACCGCTACCACGGCACGGAGCTGACCATGGCCACCATCCCGGCGGAGGATCCCGCCGTCTACCGGATGATCCAGCGGGCCGACACCATCGGGGTGTTCCAGATCGAGTCCCGCGCCCAGATGTCGATGCTCCCCCGCCTGCGCCCCCGCTGTTTCTACGACCTGGTGATCCAGATCGCCATCGTCCGCCCCGGCCCCATCCAGGGCGACATGGTGCACCCCTACCTGATGCGGCGCAGCGGCAGGGAGCCGGTCACCTACCCCAGCCCGCAGGTGGAGAAGGTGCTGCGGCGCACCCTCGGGGTGCCCATCTTCCAGGAGCAGGTGATGCAGCTGGCGATGGTGGCGGCGGGATTCAGCGCCGGCGAGGCGGATCAGCTGCGCCGCGCCATGGCCGCCTGGAAGCGCAAGGGAGGGCTGGAGAGGTTCGAGCAGAAACTGCTCGCCGGGATGCGGGAGCGCGGCTATCCGGAGCGGTTCGCCCGGCAGATCTTCCGCCAGATCCGCGGCTTCGGCGAATACGGATTCCCCGAATCCCACTCCGCCAGCTTCGCCCTGCTCGCCTATCTCTCCGCCTGGCTCAAATGCCACCACCCCGCCGCCTTCACCTGCGCCCTGCTCAACAGCCAGCCGATGGGCTTCTACGCCCCCGCCCAGCTGGTGCAGGACGCCGCCCGCCACGGCGTGGAGATCCGGCCGGTGGACCTGCGCCACAGCGAACGGGAGTGTACCCTGGAGCGGGGCAGCGAGGGACGACCCGCCCTGCGCCTCGGGCTGCGGCTGGTCAAGGGGCTCTCCGCGGCGGCGACAGAGCAACTGCTGAACGCCCGGCGCGCCGCGCCGTTCCGGAATCTGCAGGACATCGTCTCCCGAAGTCGGCTGCGACGGAGTAATCTCGAGGCTCTGGCCGCAGCGGATGCCCTGCAGGAACTGGCCGGTAATCGTCACCACGCCAGCTGGCAGGCAAGCGGCACCGAACAACCCCTGCCCCTGCTGCCAACCCCGTACTTCAATGAGCCGGAACCCTTGCTGCGCCAACCGACCGAAGGGGAGGAGGTGATCGCCGACTACGCCAGCACCGGACTCAGCCTGAAACAGCACCCCCTCGCCCTGCTGCGGGAACGGCTCAGCGAGCGCAACATCCACACCGCGCAGGAGCTGTGGCAGCTACCCAGCGGCAGTCATGCACGGGTGGCAGGGCTGGTGATCGGACGTCAGCGGCCCGGCTCGGCCAGCGGGGTTATTTTTGTCACCCTGGAGGATGAGACCGGCAACAGCAACATCATCGTCTGGCCCAAATTCGCCGAGCAGCAACGCAACCCCCTGCTCAAGGCAAAACTTCTGGTAGTAGCCGGAACCGTGCAGCAGGAAGAGCGATAGTGTCGCTACCTCGTGATAGATTTTTGACCTCCCTGTCAAAAATCAACTCGCCTACGCGACAGCTGATTCCTTTTGCCCCGACCGTCCTGCGTC
>JALSGW010000155.1 GCA_026982585.1 Alphaproteobacteria bacterium
TGATGCTTCTGGCCTCCCCGCCCGCGACCGCTCACGGGCCTTCGCTTCGACGTCAGGGCTTGGCGAACACCACCACCACCCGGCGGTTCTTCGCCCGTCCCTCCTCGCTGTCGTTGGGCGCAACCGGCCGGCTTTCGCCGAAGCCCACCGGCTTGAGCCGCTTTGCGTCCACGCCTGCGCGCGCGAGCTCAAGCGCCACCGCATGGGCGCGGAGCTCCGAGAGCACGCGGTTGAAGCCTTCGGAGCCCACATTGTCGGTGTGGCCCTCGATGGTGATCGGGCCGGGGCGCAGCTCGGCGATTCGGGCGAGCTTCTCGAGGGTCTCGCGCGCCTCCGGCTTCAGCTCCCACTTGCCGAAGTCGAACAGGATCGCATCGGGAAGCGTGATCTCGAGGCCCTTTTCCGTCTCCTTCGCGCCGAGTTCGGCGAGCAGGTCCTTCTCGGGCTCGGGCCGGGCCTCCGCCTTCTCATAAGCAGCGATGCGGATGTCGCCGAAGAGCACCGGCCGGTCCGCGAAGGGGGTCTCGTGCTCGTAGCTGCGGAAGAAGGCGAGATACAGTCCGCCGATCGGCCCTTCGGGCCGGAAGGGGCGCACCGCGATGCGGCGCCCGTCAAGGAAGAAGCGGATCTGGCCGCGCCGCACCTGCACCGCAAGTTCGTAGATGCGCGCGGGCTCGATTCGCTCCGCACTTCCGAGCCGGATTTCGCGCGGCTGGTTCTCGCTGCCGACCCGGAGCTCTCCACAGCTTCCATCAACGCCCACATGTGCGCGGTTCGGATCCGCCGTCTTCGGAGCGATCAGCCGCAGCACAAAGCGGGGGCAGCCCTCCTCGAAGGCGAAAAAGCGCGTCGTTAGGGACCATTCCGCGGGCAGGGGCTGGTCGAACGACTTGGTGATGCGGGTGCTGTGCGCGAGCGGGCGGATCCAGATCCGGTCCTTGAAGCGGGCGCATTCGTAGGATCCGGTCTGGACCTCGAGATCGGGCAGGACCTCTCCCACCGGGCAGGAGGACAGATCGGTCTGCCAGAGCACCTTGGTCCCGGGTTCGAAGCCGCGCCGCTCCCCGCCGCCGATGATCTCCTGGGCGGACAGCGGACCGCTCAGCAGAAGCAACAAGAACGCCCACAGCATAGGCATGCCCATTTCCATCCTCCGACGGTCGATGAACGGCCCTTTGCGCCGTCGGATGTGGGGATGGAATGCCGGCGCTTGAAGACGGGGTGATCAGTGGTGGAGGATCTGGCTCAGGAACAGTCGCGTGCGCTCGGATTTGGGGCTGGTGAAGAAGGTGGAGGGCGGGGCGATCTCGACGATCTCGCCCTCGTCCATGAAGACGATATAGTCGGCCACCGACTTGGCGAAGCCCATCTCGTGGGTGACCACCACCATGGTCATGCCCGCTTCCGCGAGCTCGACCATGACGTCGAGCACCTCCTTGATCATCTCCGGGTCCAGGGCGGAGGTGGGCTCGTCGAACAGCATGATCTTGGGCTTCATGCAGAGCGCGCGGGCGATCGCCACCCGCTGCTGCTGCCCGCCCGAGAGCTGGCCCGGGTATTTGTGCGCCTGCTCCGGGATCTTGACCCGCTCGAGCAGCTGCATGGCGAGCTCCTCCGCCTCCTTGCGCGGCATGTGGCGCACGTGCATGGGGGCGAGGATGAGGTTCTCGAGCACCGTGAGGTGGGGAAAGAGGTTGAACTGCTGGAACACCATGCCGACTTCGCGGCGGATGGCCTCGACGTTCTTGACGTCCTTGGTGACCTCGATGCCGTCCACCACGATGCGGCCCTGCTGATAGTCCTCGAGCGCGTTGATGCAGCGGATCAGGGTCGATTTGCCGGACCCGGAGGGGCCGCAGATGACCACCTTCTGCTGCTCCGCCACCTCAAGATCGATGCCCTTCAGCACGTGGAACTCGCCGAACCACTTGTGCACCGCCTCCATGACGATGGCCGGGGCACCCTTGCCGCTCATCGCATCCCTCCCTAGCGCCGCTCGCCCGCCGAGAGCACCTTCTCCACGTACATGCTGTAGCGGGACATGGCGAAGCAGAAGACCCAGAAGCCGAAGCCGGCGAACAGATAGCTCTCCGCGGCGAGGCCGAGCCACTTCGGATCCTGGATGATGAAGCGCGACATGCCGAGGAGATCATAGAGCCCGATGATGGTGACGAGCGCGGTGTCCTTGAACAGCCCGATGAAGGTGTTGACGATGCCGGGGATCACCATGCGCAGCGCCTGCGGCAGCACGACATAGCCCATCATCTGCCAGTAGCCGAGGCCAAGCGCCATGGCGGCCTCGTACTGGCCCTTGGGAATCCCCTGCAGCCCGCCGCGCACCACCTCGGCCATATAGGCGGAGGCGAACAGGGCGACGCCGATGAGCGCCCGCAAGAGCTTGTCGATGGTCACCCCGGGGGGCAGGAACAGCGGCAGCATCACCGAGGCCATGAAGAGGATGGTCACGAGCGGCACGCCGCGGATCACCTCGATGAACACCACACAAAGGGCCCGGATCACCGGCATCTCGGAGCGCCGGCCGAGGGCGAGCAGCACGCCGATCGGCAAAGACGCGGTAATACCGACGCCGGCGATCACCAGGGTCAGGAACAGGCCGCCCCATTGCGCGGTCTCCACGAAGGGCAGCCCGAACACGCCTCCCGCGAAGAACAGATAGGCCACCGGCGGATAGAGGAAGACGAGACCGCAGGCATAGAGCAGACGGTGCCGGAAGCGGGGCAGGAACAACGGCACCATGGCGAGGATCAGGAGCAGGAAGGCGGCGTTCACCCGCCAGCGCTCGGCGACCGGATAGAGGCCGTAGAGATACTGGCCGAGGCGCGAGGTGATGAGCGCCCAGCAGGCGCCGTCGAAGTCGCACGCCTCCTTGCTGTCGCCGAAGAAGGTGGCGTTCAGGATCGCCCACTCGAAGAAGGGCACCAGTACGACATAGAGCAGATAGCCGACGAGGATGGTCAGCAGGCTGTTGTACCAGGTGGAGAAGAGATTGCGTTTGAGCCAGGCGAGCGGGCCGAGACGCTCGCTCACCGGCGGCAGCAGGGCGGGGCTGCGGCCTCGTTCGGCGACGGCCATGGGCTAGCGCTCCACCAGGGCCATGCGGGCGTTGTACCAGTTCATGAAGGCGGAGATCAGCAGCGACAGCGTGAGGTAGACCGCCATGGTGATGGCGATCACCTCCACCGCCTGACCGGTCTGGTTGTTGATGGTGCCGGCGACGTTGAAGAAGTCCGGATAGCCGATCGCGACGCCGAGCGAGGAGTTCTTGGTGAGGTTGAGGTACTGGCTGGTCTGGGGCGGGATGATCACCCGAAGCGCCTGCGGCACGATGATGAGGCGCAGCGCCTGGCCGCGGGAGAGGCCAAGCGCGTAGGCGGCCTCCCACTGGCCCTTGGAGATGGCGAGGATGCCGCCGCGCACGATCTCGGCGATGAAGGCGCCGGTGTAGACGGAAAGGCCCAGCACCATGGCCATGAATTCGGGCAGCATCACCATGCCGCCGGTGATGCGGAAGCGGCCGAGCACCGGATATTCGAAGCTGAGCGGCTGGCCCGCGAGCAGAAAGGCCAAAGCCGGCAGGCCGAACAGCACGCCGAGCGAGGTCCAGAAGACCGGAAAGGGCTGTCCGGTGGCCTCGAACCGCCGCCGCGCCCAGCGGGCGAGCACCACCACCGCGACCACGGATGCCAGGAAGGCGGCCACCACCCAGCCGAAGCCCTCCTCGAACTGGGGGCGGGGGATGAACAGGCCGCGCACGTTCAAGAACACCGATTCGCCGAGGGCGAGGCTGTTGCGCGGCGCCGGCAGACCGCCCAGCACCACCACATACCACATGATCAGCTGCAACAGCAGAGGCACGTTGCGGACGATCTCGATGTAGGCCGCCGCCACCTTGGCCACGAGCCAGTTGGAGGACAGCCGGGCGATGCCCATCACGAAGCCGATCACGGTGGCGAGCAGGATGCCGACCGCGGCCACGTAGAAGGTGTTGAGGAGGCCGACGATGAAGGCGCGGCCGTAGCTGTAGGTGCGGTCGTAGGCGATCAGCGTCTGGCTGATGTCGAAGCCGGCGGTGGTGTTGAGGAAGCCGAAGCCGGACGAGACGCCGAGCCGCTCGAGGTTGAGAAGGGTGTTGCGGACCAGATAGGCCGCACCCAGCAGCACCAGGCCGAGCACCAGCGCCTGGGCGAACAGGGCGCGCACCCGGGGATCGCGCCAGAAGGCGGTGGCGCGCGGCGGCGCCGGACGGTGGGAGGCGGAGGCCATGGAGAGGTCGGGCCGAAGGTGCGCTGGAGCGAGGGCGGCGACCCGCCCCAGCGCCCGATGCCCGAGGGATCACCGGGTGCTGGAGACGGGTCGCCGGGTCCCGATCAACGGAACGGCATGGAGTACTGGAGACCGCCGCGGGTCCAGAGGTCATTCAGACCGCGGGCGATCTTGAGCGGGGTGTTCATGCCCAGGTTGCGCTCGAACACCTCGCCGTAGTTGCCGATCTGTTTGATGATCTGATAGGCCCAATCCTGGGGCAGGCCGAGGTTCTTGCCGAACTCGCCCTCCACCCCGAGCAGCCGGCGGATGGTGGGGTTGGTGCTGTTCGCGCGCAGCTCGTCGACGTTCTCGCTGGTCACCCCGTACTCCTCCGCCTCGATCATGGCGAACAGGGTCCAGCGCACCACATCGCCCCACTCGTTGTCGCCGTGCCGGACCACGGGCCCGAGCGGCTCCTTGGAGATCACCTCCGGCAGGATGACGTAGTCGTCCGGGTTCTCGAACTTGGTGCGGGTGGCGTACAGCCCGGACTGGTCGGTGGTGAACACGTCGCAGCGGCCCGCCTGGAAGGCCGGCAGCAGCTCGTCGTTGGTCTCGAACACCACCGGCTCGTAGGACATGTTGTTGGCGCGGAAGAAGTCCGCCAGGTTGAGCTCGGTGGTGGTGCCGGTCTGCACGCACACCGAGGCGCCGTCGAGCTCCAGCGCGCTCTTCACGCCGAGCGACTTCGGCACCATGAAGCCCTGGCCGTCGTAGTAGTTGACGCCCAGGAAATCGAGACCGAGGGCGGTGTCGCGGGTGAGCGTCCAGGTGGTGTTGCGCACCAAGACGTCGATCTCACCCGACTGCAGGGCGGTGAAACGCTCCTTGGCGGTGAGCGGCGTGAACTTGACCGCGTTGCGGTCGCCGAAGACGGCCACCGCGATGGCCCGGCACAGGTCGATGTCGAAGCCGGACCAGTTGCCCTGGTCGTCCACCGTGGCGAAGCCGGGAAGACCGCTGCTGTTCACGCCGCACTGGACGAATCCCTTCTCGCGCACGGCATCGAAGGTCGGACCGGCGAGGGCGCTGCCGGCCGCAAGCCCTGTCGCCGCCGCCATCGTGGCGGCGACCACTGTACCCAACAGGCGCATGGCACCTCCTTCCTTCCCTGTGTCCGGGCCCTCTGCCGGGCGGCGCGCCGCCCGACCGTCGGGCTCGGGGGAAGCATGGCACGAGTGCGGGCGCCTGCCAACCGTTCCGTGTCCCAACCCGGCTCAGGCCCGCCCCTCCCGCCACCAGGCGACGCCCAAAAGCCCGAGCGCCAGGGCCAGAGCCAAAGGCGGCGGCAGCAAGGGGATGCGGGTCGTGCCCTCCACCACCGCCCGCTCACGGTCGCGCACCCCGATCCAGCCGCGGCCGAAGCTGCGCCGGTCCGCCCCGACCAGGCGCAGGTCGGGTACGCCGTTTTGCGCGAGATCCACCACCGTGCCGCCGCTCGCCTCGACCAGCGGGCCAAGCGGCTCGGCGCTTCGCACCGGATCGCGCAGCTCCACCTCCGCGACCGGCCGGGCGGCGGCGAACACCGTCCGCTCCCCGTCGCCGATGCGATAGAGCCCGGGCTCCGGGCCGGGAATGCGCAGGCGCGCGATTCCTTGATCATCCGGGGCCAATTGGTAGCGCATGCGGACCCCGGAGGGACTCATCACCTCGATCGTCACGGGCTCGCGGGCGAGGCTGCGCCGTTCCACCACGATCGCATCGCCCTCCGCGCGCGCCACGAGCGCCTCCTCCTCGAGCTCCGGCTCCTGCATGAGCCAGTGGACGAGCCGGCGCAACAACGGTCCCTGCGGGCCGCCGCCCTCGAAGCCGCGCGCCCACAGCCAGGCCTGGTCGGAGAGCAGCTGGGCGACCCGTCCCTTGCCGACCCGGTCGAGGATCAGGAGCGGGCGGCCGGCGAAGCCGCTCATCAGCACGTCGCCGGCGCGCGGCTCCACGTCGACCTGGCGCAGCCAGCGCCCCCAGGACGGCTCCTCTTGCCCTCCGTCCTGCTCCAAAAGGGCCCGGGTGACGGGATGGCGGCGGCCGAGATCGGTGAGGGTGGGCTTGAAGGCGGCCTCGAACACCTCGCCGGTGGGCCGTCCGGGCAGCACCCGCGAGAGCGGCGTGCGGTAGAGACTGTAGGGCGAGGCGAACTCCGGTCCCGCCGCCTCCAACAGCGCCCCGCCCTCCTCCACGTAGCGGGCGATGTTGTCGAGGTAGACGAGGGGCAGGAGCCCGCGCCGCATGTAGCGGTCGAAGATGATGAGGTCGAACTCCTTGAGCTTGAGTTCGAACAGTTCGCGGGTGGGAAAGGCGATCAGCGCGAGTTCGCGTACCGGCGTGCCGTCCTGTTTCTCGGGCGGCCGCAGGATGGTGAAATGGACGAGATCCACCGACGGATCCGCCTTGAGCAGGTTGCGCCAGACCCGAAGACCCTGGTGCGGCAGTCCCGAGACCAGAAGCACCCGCAACCGGTCGCGCACCCCGTTGACGAACACCACCGCCCGGTTGTTGCGCTCGGTGAGCTCTCCCGGAGCGGCTTCCACCTCCACCTCGAGGGCGCTGCGGCCGGCCTTGTCGAGGCGGAAGGAAAGCCGCACCTCCTCGCCCACGGCGACCTCCCGTTCCTCGATGAGCGCCCCGTCGCGCCACAATCGCAACGGCACCCGCGTACTCAGCGGCTGCGGCCGGTCGCGGACCCGCACCCGGATCTCCTGGTCCTCGCCCACGATGGCGAAGGTCGGTGCGTAGAGCACCTCGAGGCTGCGGTCGCGCTCGTCCGGCCGACCGGTGAGCAGGAGCTGGAAGGGCACGCCCTCGGGAAGCAGATCGGCGGCCTGGTCCGCGTCGTGGACCTGGCCGTCGCTCACCACCAGCACCCCGGCGAGCCGGTCGCGGTCGAGCTCGAGGAGGGTCTCGCGCAGCGCGGATACGAGGGCGGTGCCGCTGAGCGGATCGTCTGAAATGCGCAGCTCCCGCACCTCCACCCGGCGGAGGGCCTGGAGCCGCTCGCGCAGCCCGGCGAGGGCGCGCGCGCGCTGTTGCGGGCGCACGTCGAGTTCCTGGCTCTGGGTGGCGTCCTCGACCAGCAGCACCAGGTTGGCGAGCGGGCGCCGCTCCTCGCGTTTGAGCGTGGGGCCCGCGAGCAGCAGCAACAGCAGCACCAGCAGACCCGCCCGCGCCGCGATGCCGCGCGCCCGCCGCACCGCCCCCAGGGCCAAAAGCGCGGCGCCGGCCACCCCCAACAGCAGCAGCAGGGGCACGGGCAGCCAGGGATCGAAGACGAGGCTTGTGGCGTTCATTGGCCGAGCCTCTCGAGCAGTGCGGGGATGTGCACCTGGTCGGTCTTGTAGTTGCCGGTCAGCGCGTACATGACCAGGTTGACCCCGAAGCGCCGGGCCATCTCGCGCTGGCGCTCGCCCCCCGGCACGGTCGGGTAGAGGGGGGCGCCGAACTCGTCCACCGCCCAGGCCCCGGCCCAGTCATGGGCGCCGATGATCACCCGCGACACCCCGTCGTTGACCGTAGGCGGCGCCTCGTCGACCCACAGCAGCTGGCCCGTGAAACGTCCCGGGAAGTCCTGGAGCAGGTAGAAGGATCGGGTCAGCACATGGTCCTCGGGCAGCGGACGCAAAGGCGGCAGGTCGAGCGCTCCGAACAGCTCCCGCAGCCTGCGCTGGCCCGGACCGAGGCCGTTCTGTCCGGGCAACAGCCGGGCCGCGTCGCCGGTATCGAAGAGGATCAGCCCGCCGCCCTCGAGATAGGCCTGGACCCGGGCGAGCGTGCCCTCCGGCAGATCGGGATGGTCGGGCGGCACCGGCCAGTAGAGGAGCGGGAAGAGGGCGAGCTCGTCCCGCCAGGGTTCCACCGCCACCGGCTCGGCCGGCTCCACCGAGGTGCGGCGGGCCAGCACCAGGCCGAGCCCCTTAAGCCCGGCCTCGCTCTTGGCATCCACCTCGGGGATGCCGGTGCGCACATAGGCGAGACGGGTCTCGGCGGCGAGGCGCGCGAGGGAGTCCACATCCACCATATCGCTTGCCGCCACAAGCGGGCGGGCGGCCACCAGGAGGGGCAACAGCGCCGTCGCCCCGGCCCACCGCCAGGTCTGCGGCAAGAGCCCGCGCAGCCAGAGCGCGAGGGCGAGATCCAGGAGCACGAGCAACAGGGCGGCGAACAGCAAGGCGGGCCAGAGCGGCACCTCTCCCGCCGCCAGATAGGGACGCGTGGCGAGCGGGGCGGGCGGTTCGGGAGCCGGGCGCAGGTCCTTGACCCGTCGCTGCAGGTTCAAGGCGGCCGCCGGCGCCTCGCCGCGCGCCTCGGCCGACACCCACAGGCCGGGCCGCAGCAACGGCCCGGGCGGATCGTTGCGGAACCGTTCCGCCGGCACCGTGAGCAGCTCGCCCGGCGGCGGCTGGAGCCGGCCGAACCCGTCCAGCACCGCACGCGGCCGGAGCAGTCCCTGCACCTCGCCGCCCACGCCCGGCGCCAGCTCCAGGGTGCGCCGCAGCAGGTCCAAAAACAGGCGCGACAGCGCCAGGCTCGACCAGCTCGGATCGGCGGTGGTGTGGACCAGGATCAACCAGCCCCGCCCCAGCTTGCGGCCGGTGATGATCGGGGTGCCGTCCTCGAGCCGGGCGAGGGTGGCGGCGTCGAGCTCCGGGCCCGGCTCGGCGAGCAGCTGGCGGCGGACCTTCACCTCCGGATCGGGGGCGAGGCCGGCGAAGGGACCGTCCTCCGGGAAGGGGGCCAATCCCAGCGGCCGGCTCCAGGAGAGGGCGCCACCCAGCATGCGATCGCCCCGGCGCAGCGCCACCGGCAACAGACCGTCGCCGCCGGCCGCGAGCTTGGGACCGGCGAAACGCATCACCACCCCGCCCGCCCGGATCCACGCCCGCAGCCGCTCCACCTGGTCGTCGGGCAGACGCCCGAGGTCGGCCAGCACGAGCAGCGAGGATGGGCTCTGCAACAGCTCGTCCAGACGCCCGGCGCGCACTTCGGCATAGGGCTCGAGGGCCCGACGCAGATAATAGACTTCGGAGAGCAGGGGGCGGCTCTCCGCCTCCTCGAGCGCCCCGACGATGCCCACCACCCGCCGCCGCCAGCGCTCGTCGAACAACACCACCGCAGCGGCGCTCTCCTCGCCGGCCACCACCACGCGGGCGACGCGATTCACCAGGTCGAGCGGGAGCTCGACCCGGATTTCGGCGCGGCGTGCGCCGTCGGCGAGCACCGCCTGCGCCCGCGCGAGCACCTCCTCCCCCTCGCCGAGCAGCAGCAGATCGCGCGCTTCCTCCGCACCGGGGACGGCCCGCAGCAGCGCGAGCCGGAGACCCTCGGGCGCGCGCTCCGGGGGCAGCAGCAGCAGCGGCCGCTCTTGCGGCCCGGTGAACATCACCGTCTCCCCGCGCCGCAACAGGGCCTCTGCGAACGCCCGAAAGCCGCGGGCGGACTCCTCGTCCTCGACCACCGGCGCCGCCAGCCAGAACACTTGGGCCCGCGGGGGGCCTTGCGCCTCCAGCACGGCGGCCGCTTCGGCGTAAGCGCTCGGCCACGGCTTGGGGGCGAGCCCGGCGAGGATGTCCGACGCCTCCGCCGGATCCACCGCCTCGAGGCGGATTCCCGCGACCTCGGGTGCGGTGCGGAGCAGCCACACCTGTGCTCCGGCCCGCGCCGCCTGGTCGAACAGCAGTTCGAGGGTCGTCTCCCGCGCCCGCCAGCCGGGTGCCGCCGACCAGCCGTCGTCGAGGGCGATCACCACGTCCCTTCCCTCCACCAGCTGTTCGCGCGGGTGGAGCACCGGCTGGGCCAGCGCCAGGATGAGCAGCAGCGCGATGGCGATCCGCAGCAGCAGCAGCCACCAGGGCGTGCGGGCGGGGGTGCGCTCGGAGGTCGAGAGGGCGAACAGCAGGAAGATCGGCGGGAATCTCAACAGGCGCGGTGCGGGAGGGGTCGCCCTCAGCAGCCACCAGATCAGCGGCAGGGAGGCGAGTGCGAGGAGCAGCCAGGGCTGGAGGAAGGCGAGCGGACCCAAGACCAGCACGGCTCACCTCGCGCGCGCGGAGGGGGCGAGCATCTCGTACAGGCCCAACAGGCCGGCGGCGCCGCTGCGGTCGGTGCGGTGGACCGCAAACCGCCAGCCGCGCCGCTGGCAGAGGTCCCGCAGCGCCCCCCGGTGGGCCTCGAACAGGCGGCGGTAGTCCTGCCGGATGGCCTCCACCTGGCCGATC
This sequence comes from Alphaproteobacteria bacterium, assembly GCA_026982585.1. Taxonomy (GTDB): domain Bacteria; phylum Pseudomonadota; class Alphaproteobacteria; order Geminicoccales; family Geminicoccaceae; genus HRBIN39. The sequence continues at coordinate 10,536 of JALSGW010000155.1, forward strand.
AGCCGGCGCCCCTCCGCCTCCGGCCCCTCGAACAGCACGCGGCCGCCCACGGCCAGTTCCTCCTCCATGGGATCGACGATCTGCAGCAGCGCGGCGCTCCGCCCGCCGCCGTCGAAGGCCCTGAGACGGGCCTGCCAGCTCGCAAGCGGGGCGTAGAAGTCCGACAGCAGGACGAGCCGGGCGAAGCCCGGAAGCGGCTCCGCCGGCGGCAGGCTTTGGCCCTGGTCGAGCGCCCGCTCGAGTCCCTCGAAGAGGCGCTCGAGGCCGAACCGCCCGCCTGCCGGCGGGTGGCCGGATCCGAGCAGAGCCACCCGTTCGCCCGCCCGCACCAGCAAGGCCGCCAGCGCCAACGCCAGCAACAGCGCCCGCTCCTGCTTGCCCTCCCGGGACGCTTGGGAGCGAAAGCGCATGGAGGCGGAGGTGTCGCACCACAGCCAGACGCTTTCCGCCGCCTCCCACTCCTGTTCGCGCACGAAATAGGTCTGATCGGCGCGGGCCGACTGGCGCCAGTCGATGCCGCGGGCGTCGTCGCCCGGCTGATAGGTGCGGAACTGCCAGAAGGTCTCGCCGATGCCGGTGCGCCGGCGCCCGTGCACCCCCTGGGCCACGGTGGCGGCCACCCGCTCCGCCTCCACGAGCAGGCCCGGCAGCCGCTCCGCCAGCCCCTCGGCGCGGGATCTGAGCCCCCGCAGGCCGTCCCGTGCGCGGCCCAGGCGTTCACCCCACATGGTCGCACAGCCGCGCGATGATCCGGTCCACGGTGATGCCCTCGGCACGGGCCGCGAAGGACACCGCCATGCGGTGGCGCAGCACCGGCGGCGCCAGGGCCAGCACGTCGTCCAAGGAGGGAGTGAGCCGGCCGTCCAGGAGCGCCCGCACCCGGCAGGTGAGCATGAGCGCCTGGCTCGCCCGCGGGCCCGGTCCCCAGGCCACCAGCTCGGCGAGATCGGGACCGGTGCCGTCCCCCGGACGGCCGGCGCGCACCAGCCGCAGGATGGCCTCCACCACCCGCTCCCCCACCGGGATGCGGCGCACGAGCCGCTGCAGGGCCAACAGGCGCTCGCCGCTGAGCACCGGCCGCGGCTCCGGCTCCTCGGCGGAGGTGGTGGCGATGACGATGCGCCGCTCCGCCTCCAGGGACGGATAGTCGACGTTCACCTGCAAAAGGAACCGGTCGAGCTGGGCCTCGGGCAGCGGATAGGTGCCCTCCTGTTCGATGGGGTTCTGGGTGGCCAGCACGTGGAAGGGGGAGGGGAGCGGGTGGTCGGTGCCCGCCACCGTCACCTTGCGTTCCTGCATGGCCTGCAGCAGGGCCGCCTGGGTGCGGGGGCTCGCGCGGTTGATCTCGTCCGCCATCAGCAGCTGGGCGAACACCGGTCCGGGCACGAACCGGAAATAACGGCGGCCGTCCGGCCCCTCCTCGAGGATCTCCGAGCCGAGGATGTCGGCGGGCATGAGATCGGGGGTGAACTGGACGCGCTTTTGCACGAGCCCCAGCACCACCCCCAAGGTGGCCGCGAGCTTGGTCTTGGCGAGACCCGGCACCCCCACCAGCAGCACATGGCCGCCTGCGAGCAACGCGATCAGCACCTCGTCCACCACCCGGTCCTGGCCGTAGATGACCCGGCCGATCTCGGACCGCACCCGGCCCAGGTCCTCGATCGCCTGTTCGACTTCCTGGACCCAATCCTCCTGCGCCTGCACCGAGCCCGTCTCCCCACGCTGCGCGGCTGGATCCTCCGGCCGGCTCACCATAGTTAGAGGGCGGAGGATGCGGCGGGAAGGTGAAACCGTGCGCATCCGGGTCAAGTCGAAGCGAGGGCGACCTCCCGTGCGCCGAAAACCGTTCGACGTCGAAGCGGTGCTGCGCGAACTCGCGGAGGGAGCCGCGGAGCACTGCGGCGACATGGCCATGCGCATCGCCCGCGACGGCACCTGGTATTATCGCGGCACCCCGATCCGGCGGCCCGAGCTCGTGCGCCTGTTCGCCACCGCCCTCTACCGGGCGCCGGACGGGCGGCACTGGCTGCTCACCCCCTTCGAGCGCATCCCGGTGGAGGTCGAGGACACCCCCGACGAGGCGGTGGCGCTCGAGCGTCTCGGATCGGGCCGCGACCAGCGGCTCTTGTTCCGCACCCGGCTCGGGGCGGAGCCGGTGCTCGGCAGGGACGCCGACTGGCGGCTGGTGCGGCGGGGCGCGGCGCTGGTGCCGCATCTTTTGCTGCCGCGCGGGCTGGAGGCGCGGGTGGCGCGCAGCGTCTATTACCAGCTCGCCGACCTCGCCACCACCGATGGTGCGGGCGCCGAGACGGTGCTCGGGGTGTGGAGCGCGGGCCGCTTTTTCCCGCTGGAGGAGAGCGAGGCGAAGGGGGCGGACGGTGGATAGGAGCTGGCTCACCCGCAGGCTCAAGCCGCTCGCCTCCGGTTCAAACGCGACGGCGGAGAGCAGTGGTCTGGTGGAAGCGGCGGTGTTGGTGCCGGTGGTGGAGCGGGCCGCGGGGCCGGCGCTGCTGCTCACCAAGCGCGCCCCGGATCTCAAGGACCATGCTGGCCAGGTGTGCTTTCCCGGCGGCCGCATCGAGCCCGAGGATCCCGATCCCGCCGCCACCGCCCTGCGCGAGGCCCGGGAGGAGGTGGGCCTCGCCCCCGAACAGGTGGCCCTGCTCGGCCGCCTGCCCTGCTGCCGCACCGGCACCGGCTTCCGCATCCATCCGGTGGTGGGCTGGGTGGATCGGGAACCCCTGCTGTGCCCCGATCCGAAGGAGGTGGAGGAGATTTTCTTCCTTCCGCTGCACCAGGCGCTCGATCCCCGGCGCTACCGCTGGGAGTGTCTCGGCGAAGGGGCGGCGCGAAGGCGCTTTCCGGTGCTGCCCCATCCCCGCCATCGCATCTGGGGGGCGACCGCACGCATCCTGTTCGACCTCGCCCGCATCCTCGACGGGAGGGGATGATGGCGCGCATCCTGCTCCAGGTGGTGCTGCCCTTCCTGTTGCCGTTTCTGGCCTTCTTCCTGTGGCGGCTGTTGGTGGCGCGCGGACAGCGTTTCCTCGACAACACGCCATGGTATGCCCTGGCCGCGACGGGCCTGGCGCTGGTCTCGGTGAGCCTGGTGGTGCTGGCGCTGATCGGCGGCGATCCCCCGGGACGCTATCTGCCGGCAAGGCTCGAGGGCGATCGCATCGTCCCGGGCACCGTGGTGCCGGCTGGCGACACCGGCCTTGGGGGAGAGGATCGTGGACCCTGAGCGGCCGCTTGCCGGCGCGCCCTGGCTGAAGGCGGCCGAGAGCCGCCGGGTGCTGGCGGCGATCACCGCGGAGGGAGCGCCGGCCCGGTTCGTGGGCGGGTGTGTCCGGGACACGCTTCTCGATCCCGAGCACGATCCGGCGGATCTCGATCTCGCCACCGCCGAACCGCCAGAGCAGGTGCTCGCGCTCCTGGAGCGGGCCGGCATCCGCGCCCTTCCGACCGGTCTCGCCCACGGCACGGTGACCGCCCTCGTGGGGGAGCGGCGGTTCGAGATCACCACCCTGAGACGCGACGTGGAGACCTTCGGCCGCCACGCCCGGGTGCGGTTCACCGACGACTTCACGGAGGATGCGGCGCGCCGGGATCTCACCATCAACGCCATGAGCTGCGATCTGGAAGGGCGTCTGTTCGATCCCTTCGGCGGCCGGGAGGACCTGTTTCGAGGCCGGATCCGCTTCGTGGGGCGGGCCCGCGAGCGCATCCGCGAGGACTATCTCCGCATCCTCCGCTTCTTCCGCTTCTACGCCCGCTACGGACGGCCGCCGCCGGATGCGGAGGCGCTCACGGCCTGCGCCGAGGAACGGGCCGGCCTGCGGCGCCTGTCCGGCGAGCGCATCCGGCAGGAGTTGGAACGGCTGCTGGTGGCACCGGGGGCGGTGGAGGCCCTGCGGCTCATGATCGCCACCGGCTGCTGGGCGGAGCTGCTGCCGTCCCCCGACCTTTCCGCCCTGGAGCGGCTTCTGCTCGTGTGTCCCGATGGCGACTGGCTGCTGCGCCTCGCCTGTCTGCTGCGCGACGGCTGTGGGCATGGGCGGGCGGAGGAGGCCGCCTTGCGGCTTCGGCTGTCGCGCCGGGAGCGGGAGCGGCTTCGCGATCTGCTCTCGGCCGAGCTTCCCCGCCCGGGCGCTGCGCGCGAGTGGGCGCAGCTCGCCTACCGGGTGGGTCCGGAGCGGGCCCGGGACCGGTTGTGCCTGGCCGCCGCCAAGGGCCTCCTGCCGGCCGCGGCGTGTGCGGAGGCCCGCGCCTTTCTCGCCGCCTTCGCGCCGCCCCGCTTTCCCCTGCGCGGGCGCGATCTGGTGGCGGCGGGGCTCGCTCCCGGGCCCGAGGTGGGGCGCTGGCTGCGGCGGCTCGAACGGTGGTGGGTGGAGCGGGACTTCGCCCCGGACAAGGCGCAGCTGCTCGCCGAATGGCGGCGCCTTCAGGAACGTTCCAGGGGTGCTGCGGCGGAGGATTGAGGGCCGGCCGCAGAAGGGGGCGCCGCGGCGTGGTCCTGGAGCTCGAGCCTCTGGCTCTCCCGCTGGGCGAGCAGGGCGCCCACCAAAACCAGGGCGGCGCCGAGCCATTGCGCTGCCGGCACCGCCCCCAGGGTGAGGGCGCTCAGCAAGGCCGCATAGAGGGGCACGAGGTTGAGGTGGAAGGAGGCCGCGGTCACGCCGAGACGGCGCACCCCGCGCATCCAGAGGGCGACCGACAGCCCCACCGCCGCTCCGGCGAGCCACAGCAACAGACCCACCGAGGCCGGATCCCACCGCACCCGCAGCGTGTCGATGCCGGCGAGCGCGGCCAGACCCACGGCGAACACCAGCAGCGCCCCGCCGGCCGCGGTGGTGAGGGCGGCGGTGGCGAGGTCCGAGAGGCCCTGCAACCGCCGCATGGCGGCGCGCGAGTACCACACCCAGAGCATCATCGCGGCGAGCAACGCCAGCTCGCCGCCGAACAGGACCGGTCTGCGGCTCGGCCAGGCGGCCAGCGCGGCCAGCACACCGCCCGCCACCGCAAGGGCGATGCCGAACACCAGGGACGGGGACGGCCGCCAGCGCCGCTCGGCCAGGGCCACCGCGGCGGACAGCGCGGGCATGCAGGCGGTCACCACCGCCGCGGTCACCGGATCCGCCCGGCTCTGGCCGAACACCAGGAGCAAAGCCCCGAGCCCGATGCCGAGGCCGCCGATGCGCGCCACCTCCGGCCAGGGCGCGCGGCGCAGCTCGCCGCTTCCCTTGAACAGCCAGAGCAGCGCCACCAGCACCAGGCCGGCGCCGGCGATGCGCACCGCGGCCAACGGCAGCGGATCCCAGTCGGCGAGCAGCACCTCGGTGACCGGAAAGGAGGTGGCCCAGAGAAAGGCGCTCAAAAAGGCGGCCACATGCCCGCGCACCAGCTCGCTGGCCATCCCACCCTCCAGGCCCGAGCCCGACGCCATGGCCACACCTCCACCTCGATGAAGTGCACAAAACCGCCGCGTCAAGCGGCCGAAAGGCGCGCACGGCCGCGTGGACGCAGGCGTGCGGACGCGGTAGGGAATCGCCTGCGGAAAGGCGCGGGAGAGCGGCGGTGGGCGGAGAACCGATTCCGGTCGCGGTGCTCGGGGCGAGCGGATATACGGGCGCGGAGCTGGTGCGGCTGCTCGCGCGCCATCCGCGCTTCCGGCTGCAGGCCCTCACCGCCGAGCGCCATGCCGGCAAGCCGCTCGCGGCCGTCTTCCCCCATCTCGCACCTCTGCCGCTGCCGGCCCTTATCCGCCTCGAGGAGCTCGATACGGACGCGGTGGAAGCGGTGTTCTGCTGCCTGCCCCACGGCATGGTCCAGAAGGTGGCGGCATCGCTTCCCCGCCGGCTTGTGATCGTCGATCTTTCCGCGGACTTCCGCTTGCGCGATCCCGCCCTCTATGCGCGCGTCTACGGCAAGCCCCATGAGGCTCCGCAGCTGCAGCGCGAAGCGGTCTACGGGCTTACCGAATGGTTCCGGGATCCGATCCGCCGCGCCCGGCTGATCGCCAACCCGGGCTGCTATCCGACCGCCGCCCTCCTGCCGCTGCTTCCTCTCGTAAAGGCCGGTCTCATCGATGCCGACCAGCTGCTCATCGACGCCAAATCCGGGGTGAGCGGAGCCGGCCGGGAGCCGCGGCTCGGCACCCTCTTCTGCGAGGTGCAGGAGGGGCTGCACGCCTACGGGGTGGGCCGCCACCGCCACGCGCCGGAGATCGACCAGCTGTTGAGCGAGGTTGCGGGCCGGACGGTGACGGTGGTGTTCACGCCCCATCTCGTGCCCATGAGCCGGGGGATTCTCGCCACCCTCTACCTGCGGCCCAAAGAGGGGGCGAGCGCCCAGGACTTGCATCTGGAACTCGCCCGGTGCTACGCCGAGGAGCCGCTTGTGCGGGTGCTGCCCTTCGGAGAACTGCCGGCGACCCGCCAGGTGCGGGGCACCGCGCTGTGCCTGATCGGGGTGGAGAGGAGTCAGCGTCCGGACTGGGCGGTGGTGGTGGCGGTGATCGACAATCTGCTCAAGGGCGCGTCGGCCCAGGCCCTGCAGAACATGAACCTGCGCTTCGGCCTCCCGGAGACCCTGGGACTGGACGCTCTGGCGCTGGTGCCGTGAGGGGAGGGGCGGAGGTGGAGCTGCCGCTTAGCCTCGCGGACATCCGACGGGCCGAGGAGAACATCCGCGGCCAGCTGGTCCGCACCCCCTTCCTGCACTCCCGCACCCTCTCTGCGATCCACGGCTGCGAGCTGTGGCTCAAGTTCGAGAACCTCCAGTACACCGCCTCGTTCAAGGAACGCGGCGCCCTCACCCGTCTGCTCGCGCTCTCGGAACAAGAACGCCGGCGCGGCGTGGTGGCGGCCTCCGCCGGCAACCACGCCCAGGGCGTGGCCTATCACGCGCGCCGCCTGGGGGTGCCGAGCCTGATCGTGATGCCGGAGCGCACCCCCTTCACCAAGATCGAAAACAGCGAACGGCTGGGCGCGGAAGTGGTGCTCGCCGGGGACAGTGTGGAGGAGGCCGGGGTGCGGGCGCGGCAGCTCGCCCGCGAACGGGGCGCCACGTTCATCCACCCCTATGAGGATCCGCTGGTGATGGCGGGCCAGGGCACGCTCGCCCTCGAGATGCTGGCCCAGGTCCCGGAGCTGGACGTGCTGGTGGTTCCGGTCGGAGGCGGCGGGCTCATCGCCGGCATGGCCGTGGCGGCCAAGGCGCTCAAGCCCGGGCTTCGCATCTGCGGCGTGGAGGCGGCGCTGTATCCGAGCGTCACGCGCCGGCTCGCCGGCGAGCCTCCCGCCGCCGGCGGGCCCACCATCGCCGAGGGAATCGCGATCAAGGAACCGGGGCAACGCGCCCTCGCGATCATCGAACGGCTCGTGGACGAAATGTTGCTGGTGGACGAGGCGGCCATCGAAGCGGCGGTGGTGGCCCTGCTCGAGATCGAAAAGACGGTGGTGGAGGGTGCGGCCGCCTGCGCCCTGGCGGCGGTGGCGGAATATCCGGACCGCTTCCGGGGCCGGCGGGTGGGAGCGGTGCTCACCGGCGGCAATATCGACAGCCGTATCCTGAGCGCTGTGATCCTGCGCGGGCTGGTGCGCAGCGACCGGCTGGTGCGCCTAAGGGTCGCCATCACCGACCTGCCCGGAGGCCTCGAAGGAGTCGCCGGAACCATCGCCCAAGCGGGCGGCAACATCATCGACGTGGTCCACCAGCGGGCCTTCTCCCGCCTCTCGGTGCGCCAGGTGGAGGTCGACTTCACCATCGAAACCCGCAACGCCCGCCACGCCCGCGCCATCATCCAGGCGCTCGAAACAGCCGGCTACGGGGTCCGCCGTCTCGAACACCGGGACGGGGAGCGGGTGGAATAGGAAGAAAAACCTTTACAGCAGCCGTCGGTCAGATTAGCCTGGGCGGGCCATGGAGACGGACCATGTGCCCTGTGGTGGTTGGCCGGTGAGGCGAGGCTTGCGCATTCTGGTGGTGGACGAGGGGGCGCGCGAGCGTCTCGCCCGCGACGGCGGGCGTTGGGCCGGCCATGAGGTGCGCGTCGCCGAGAGTCTGGCGGAGGCGTTGTTGGACCTCGCCCAGCCGTTCGAGCGTCCCGATCTGGTGGTGACCGACCTCGATCTTCCCGATGCCCAGGGCCCGGCGGCGCTGCGGCTGTTGCAGGATGCCGCCATGGACGTGCCGGTTTTGGTGTGTGCGCTGGATCAGGAGGAGGGCGGCTGGGCGGTGGAGGCGGCCTGCGAACTGCTGGACCTGCGCCCCTTGCCGCCGGGGCTGCACGAGGTGGCCTGCCATCGCCGCACCGAGGAGCAGGTGCTGGCGGTACGCCGCGCCGAGGTGGCGCTGGAGCTCGAGCGCATCGCCCGGGAGGTGGCCGAGGAGGCGAGCGGTCGCGTGCTCGAGCGGCTCGGACTCGAGGATCGGGAGGGATTGCGCAAGGCGGTGGCGCTCGCCCGCGGCTTCGAACTGCTCAAGGCGCGCTTTCTGGGGGCGATGGCCGCCGGGCTCGCGGGCGGCATGCTGCTCGCGCTGGCGGTCGGGGTGCTGGCGCTGCTCCGCAGCAAGCTCGGCCGCTGAGCGAGGCTCGCTCCGGCGACCCCTTCAGGTCTCGCTCCTTCGCTTCGCCTGCCACTCCCGCACCAGCGCCTCGGCCTCCTCCCGCACCGCCCGGCGCAGCTCGGCCAGGCTGACGCCGGGAGCGGCTCCGGCCTCGGCGAGCGCCTCGTAGAGCTGTTCGGATGCCCGGGCCAAATAGCGCCGGAACTTTCCGGCCGAGAGCGCCGAGCGTCCCTCCAGGGGTGCGGTCGCCATGGTCGCTTCCTCCGTGTCCATCACGATCCCTCGCGCTCCTTAAGCAGGCGCGCGAGGCGCCCGTCCACGCGTTCGCGCACCTGGGCCAGCATCTCGTCGAGGGACGGCAGATCGTCGGGCGCCGCTCCGCCCTTCTTCTGTTCGCGGGCGACACCGCGCAGCCGCCGCAGGATCAGCCGCGCCACCCGGCGATCGAAACCGACCTTCTCCTTGACGTCCTCGAGCATGAGGAGGTCTCCTTCAGGGGCCATGGCTCGTGCGGGAGCGCCCCATGCCATGGGCGCAGCGCGGGCCGCTGTCAAGCCGCCCGTGGCCCTTGACAGCCGCGCCGGCTGTGTCGAGGGGAAGGGGCGGAGCAGCGGAGATCCTCTGTGCCGCAGAAACCGGCCCGGTTCTTTCCCGTCTCCTGGGAGGAGTTGCATCGCGACGCCAAGGCGCTCGCCTGGCGTCTTGCCGCCTCCGGACCGTGGCAAGGCATCGTGGCGGTGGCCCGCGGCGGCCTGGTGCCGGCCCACATCATCGCGCGCGAGCTCGAGATCCGCCTGATCGACACCGTCTGCATCCATTCCTACGAAGAGACCGAACAGCGCCAGCCGCGGGTGCTCAAGCGGGTCGAAGGAGAAGGAGAGGGCTGGCTCATCGTCGACGATCTGGTGGACACCGGCCGCACCGGCCGCATCGTACGCGAAATGCTGCCCCGGGCCCATTTCGCCACCGTCTACGCCAAGCCCGAGGGCCGACCGGTGGTCGATACCTTCATCACCGAGGTGAGCCAGGACACCTGGATCCTCTTTCCCTGGGATCTGGAGCCGCAATACGTGCAGCCCATCGTCGCCCGCGCCTCGCGCCGGGGTGGGTCATGATCGCGGAGATCCCGGGACCAGGGCGAGGATCGGGCGCGTTTTGAGGCGAAGGGCGGGCATGCCGGCCGGGGGAACGGCCATGGTGCGCCGGGGTCTGGAAGGTTTGTTGGTGGTGGCGCTCGAGCAGGCGGTGGCCGCACCGCTCGCCTCCCGGCTGCTTGCCGACGCCGGCGCGCGGGTGATCAAGGTGGAGCGGCCGGAGGGGGATTTCGCCCGCTATTACGATGACTTCGTGCACGGCGAGAGCGTCCACTTCATCTGGCTCAACGCCGGCAAGGAGAGCATCGCTCTGGATCTCAAGCGGGAACAGGAGCGGGCCTTGCTGATGCGCATGCTGGCCCGCGCCGACGTGTTCCTGCACAATCTCGGCCCCGGGGTGGCGGAGCGGCTCGGGCTCGGCAGCGAGCGGCTGCGGCGGCGGTTTCCGCGGCTCGTCATCTGCGAGATCTCCGGCTACGGCGAGGCCGGTCCGTACCGCGGCATGAAGGCCTATGATCTCCTGGTGCAGGCCGAATCCGGGATCGCCTATGTCACGGGGGTGGGCGAGGAGCCTGCCCGGGTCGGGGTGTCGGTGGCCGATATCGGCGGCGGCATGGAGGCCTATGCCGGGGTGCTGCGGGCTCTCTTCGCCCGCAGCCGCGACGGCCGCGGGCGGACCGTCCAGGTCTCCCTGTTCCACGCCATGGGGGAGTGGATGAACGTCCCCTATCTGACCTTCCGCCACACCGGCCGCATGCCGCCCCGGCTCGGCCTCCATCACCCCACCATCGCGCCCTACGGAGCCTATGCCTGTCGGGACGGCAGGCGGGTGTTGCTCGCGGTGCAGAACGCCCGCGAGTGGGAGCGGCTGTGCCGGCAGGTGCTGGGGCGCCCGGAACTTGCCCAAGACCCGCGCTTTTCGGACAATGTCCGGCGTCTGGACCACCGGGCGGCCCTGGATGCCGTGATCCACGAGGTCTTCGCCGGGCTCGATCGGGAGCAGGTGGTGCGCCGCCTGGAGGACGCCCGCATCGCCTACGCCCGGCTCAGCAGCCTCGAGGATCTCTGCCGTCATCCGCAGCGACGCCTGCGCCGGGTGGGGCTCGAGCGGGGCGGCGAGGTGGAGATCCTCGCGCGGGGCGCGTGGTTCACCGACGAGGGGGATGGCGAGCCGCGGCGGGTGCCGG
>JALSGW010000156.1 GCA_026982585.1 Alphaproteobacteria bacterium
GGTGCGTTGCGCGCTGCGATTGGATCTCGAGACGCCCCCCGCTCCTCCGGCCGCCTCCGGGCACGGTCCGCGCGATCCGGCACCCCTGCTCGCGGTGCGCGGGCTGCACAAGAGCTATGTGGTGAGGGACGGCTGGCTGCGGCGCCTGTTCGGCACCGCCCGGCGCCTTGTGGCCAACGTCGACGTCTCCTTCGATGCCCGGCGGGGCGAGACGGTGGCGATCGTCGGCGAATCCGGTGCCGGCAAATCGACGCTCGCCCGCATCCTGCTCGGTCTCGAGCAGGCGGACGGGGGAAGCGTGCGCTTTTTCGGGCACGAGCTCGCGAGACGGCCCGTGCAACGGCGTCCGAACGAGCTCATCGCCAAGCTGCAGATGGTGTTCCAGAACCCCTTCGAGACCCTCAACCCGAGCCTGCGCGTCGGACCCCAGATCGCCCGCGCGCTCAGGCGCACCCGCGGTCTGCGCGACCGGCGCCGGCTCAAGGAGACGACCCTGGCGCTGCTCGAGGCGGTGCGGCTCGGCCCCGAGACCTATGCGCTCAAGCCGCAGCAACTCTCGGGCGGGCAGAAGCAGCGCGCCGCCATCGCACGGGCGTTCGCCGGCGAACCGGCGCTGGTGGTGGCGGACGAACCCACGAGCGCCCTCGATGTGTCGGTGCAGGCGGCGGTGGTGGGCCTGCTCGCCGACATCCAGCGGCGCTCGGGCACCGCCGTGCTGCTCATCAGCCACGACCTCGCCCTGGTGCGCTATCTGGCCGACCGGGTGGTGGTGCTCTATCGCGGCGAAGTGATGGAGGCGGGGCCGGTCGAGCGGGTCTTCCGTCCCCCCTTCCACCCCTATACCCAAGCGCTGCTGAGCGCGGCGCCGAGCCTTGCGATCGAGGGTCCGCGGCTGCTTTTGGAGGGCGATCCCCCCTCGCCGCTCGAAGAGACCCGCGGCTGTCCCTTCGCGAGCCGCTGCCCGCGCCGCCTCCATGACCTCTGCACCACCCGCCCGCCGCCCGTGCAGACGCCCGCGGAGGGGCACGTGATCCGCTGTCACCTGCCGCTCGCCGAGCTCTCCCGGGAGCTCGGGCGGGTGACTCAGCCGGAGAAGGGGTAGTTCGGTGCCTCGCGGGTGATGGCCACGTCGTGGACGTGGCTCTCGCGCACCCCGGCGTGGGTGACGCGCACGAACCGGCAGTTTTGCTGGAGGCTTCGGATGTCCCGGTTGCCGGTGTAGCCCATGGCCGCGCGCAGGCCGCCGATGAGCTGCTGGATCACGGTGGCGACCGGCCCGCGGTAGGGGACCCGGCCCTCGATGCCCTCGGGTACGAACTTGAGGGTGTCCTGGATCTCCTGCTGGAAGTAGCGGTCGGCGGAGCCGCGCGCCATGGCGCCGAGGGAGCCCATGCCGCGGTAGCTCTTGTAGGCGCGCCCCTGGTAGAAGAACACCTCGCCGGGGGCCTCGTCGGTGCCGGCGAACATGGAGCCGATCATGACGCAGTCGGCGCCGGCGGCGATGGCCTTGGCGAGGTCGCCGGAGGCGCGCACGCCGCCGTCCGCGATCACCGGCACGCCATGCGGGCGGCAGGCCCGCACCGCATCGAGGATGGCGCTCAGCTGCGGCACGCCCACGCCGGCGACGATGCGGGTGGTGCAGATGGAGCCCGGTCCGATCCCCACCTTGACCGCATCCGCCCCCGCCTCGATCAGCGCCCGCGCCCCCTCGTAGGTGGCCACGTTGCCGCCGATGATCTGGGCCTTGTTGGAGCGCTTGCGGATCGCATGCACGGTCTCCAGCACCCGCCGCGAGTGGCCGTGGGCGGTGTCCACCACCACCACATCCGCCCCCGCCTCGAGCAGGGCCAAAGCCCGCTCGACCCCGGCCGCGCCGGTGCCGGTGGCCACGCCGCAGCGAAGCCGCCCCTGTTCGTCCTTGACCGCGGCGGGATAGCGCTGGGCCTTTTCGATGTCCTTGACGGTGATCAGCCCGATCAGGCGAAAGGCGTCGTCCACCACCAGAAGCTTCTCGATCCGGTACTGGTGCAGGAGCCGTTTCGCCTCCTCCTGGCCCACCCCCTCGCGCACCGTCACCAGCCGCTCCCGGGTCATCACCTCGCGCACCGGGACCCGGGTGTCGGCGAGAAACCGCACGTCCCGGTTGGTGATGATGCCGACCAGCCGGCCGGTGGCGGGGTCGGTCACCGGCAGGCCGGAGATGTTGGCCTCGGCCATCACCTTGAGCGCCTCGGCGACCGGCACGTCGGGGGCGATGGTCTTGGGGTTGACCACCATGCCGGCCTCGAACTTCTTCACCTGCTCCACCTGGGCCGCCTGCTCCGCCACCGTCATGTTCTTGTGGATGATGCCGAGACCGCCGTTCTGGGCCATGGCGATCGCCATCGGCGCCTCGGTGACGGTGTCCATGGCCGCCGAGATCAACGGTATGGCGAGCTCGATGCCGCCCGTGAGGCGGGTCGCCACGTCGGTCTCGGCCGGGATCACCTCGGAATAGGCGGGCTTGAGGAGGATGTCGTCGAAGGTGAGCGCTTCCTCGGGCCGGAACGCCTCGCCGCTGTTCATGCGCCAACCTCGCTGCCTGGGGAGAAGCGGGATCCGCTGCCCTTTTAGTACGCCCGACCCGCGCTCGCCAGCGGGGCGGTGCGTTCACCGAACCTTAACGTTCGCGTTGGACGATGACGGCGGCTGCCCACCGATGGGTTGATTCGGACCCGTGGTGGTGGTAGCAATGAGGCATGGTATCGGTCTTCGGCGAGCGGAAGGTCCCCATGAAGATGTTACGGGCGGTGTTCTTCGGTGCGGCGGTGGTGGCGCTGCTGGCCGGCGCGCCGAATGCTTCGGCGCTTACTCCGCAGCAGGAGCAGACCCTGCAGGCGGCGGCGGAGACCGGCGGGACGGTCGTCGCATCCGCCGTGCGTGATGTGGTGCTGCAGGAGTTGGCGGCCGGTCGGTCGTTCAACGACGTCATCCGCGAAGTGCTCGAGAGCGTGTACAATGCCGTGCCCGGCGCGGGTCAGAAGGCGGATGCGGTGCTGGGCGCGATCCAGGGTGCGCGTGCGGCGGCCGAGGCGTTGGCGCTGCCGGACCTTCCGCCGCAGACGGCGGCGTTGAACGCGGCCTTCGAGGCGTTGCGGATCGGGCAGACCTCGGAAACTTTCCTGCAGGAGCTGTTCAATCGCGCCGCGGCCTCCCCGGACGTGCGGGATCCGGTGGCCAGCGCGGCCCAGAACTTCGGCGGTCGCGTGGGTGAGTTGGCGCGGACCGCGGGGCTCGAGCCGCCCGCCCAGCCGCAGGTGGCCGAGCCGGGTGCGCCGGTGGGCCCGGGTGCAGGCGGCGGCGGACGGGTGCTCGGCATGCTCGGCGGGATTGCCGGCGGCGGCGGCTTGAGCTCGCCGGACGCTCCCGGTCGCTCCGACGCGAGCCCCAACTGAGCTCCGTT
>JALSGW010000157.1 GCA_026982585.1 Alphaproteobacteria bacterium
ATGCCCGTGTAGTGGAGAACCACGAGCCGCACCCGGGCGCCGGGCGGCCTCGGGTCCCAGTTCGGAGACGGTGCATCGATCGGCCGGAGCACCGTCAGAAACGGTCGAGCAGCCGCCGGTAGTAGTCCCGCTCATAGGCGGGGCGCCCCAGCTCCCCGGAGCGGCGATAGAGCTCCTCGAGCACCTCCCGGGCGCGACCGAGGTCGTAGTCGTCCGGGATCTCCACCCCCTCGGTCTGCCATCCGCCCTGGTTGCGGCGCGCCCGGCCCAGGGGATCGGAGCCCGGCGGGGGCAGCATGCCGAAGCCGGATGCCTGGCCCGGCCGGTTGGCGAGCTGCTCGCGGAGCTGTTCCAACAGCGCCTGGCCGCCCTGGCGCAGCAGGTCGAGCGCCTCGCCCTGGGGAGGCACGGCGCGATCCGGCCGTCCCCGGGCCAAGGCGTCGCGCGCACGGCGCATGCGCAACTCCGCCTCGCCCAGGGCCCGCGGCAGGGCCAGCTCGGCCTCCGCAAGCTCGCGCATCAGCGCCCCCAGCGCCCGGCGCAACGCCTCCTGGGCGCCGGCCAGCCCCTCCGGGGTCGAGGGCCGGGCCTCTGCGCCCTCCCGCCCGTCCGCTCCGGGCTGCTGCGGCCTGGGGCCGCGGCCGCCGCGCTGCATGCGGAAGGTCTCGTCGAGCAGCCGCTGTTGTTCCTCGATCAGCCCCTGCAGCCGGGCGAGCGCCTCCTCCCCCGGGCTCGGGCGGGGCGGCGGCAGGCCCGCCTGGAGATTGTCCAACAGACGCTGGAGTTCGGCCAACAATTGCTCGGCCGCCTCGCGCATCCCGCTTTCCAAGAGCTGCCGGGCCCGCTCCAGCATGTCCAGGATCTCCTCCCGGCGCACGCTCTGGGCGTCCAGATCGGGCGGGATCGGATCGTTCAGGCGTCCTTCCCGCAGCGCCTGTTCGAGAGCCTCCCGGGAGCGGCGGGCGAGCTCGTCCAGATAGCGCGACAACGCCTGCTCGAGCTCCGCCATGAGCCGGGCCAGCTCCTCGCCATCGGCCCCTTCCCGGAGCATCCGGCGCAGCGCCTCCTGCAGCTCGCGCAGCTGCCGCTCGCTGAGGGCGAGCGCGCCCTCCTCGATGAACAGCGCCACCTCCCACAACAGATCGACCACATAACGCCGCTCCTCGGGCGCACGGCTGTGGCGCAGGCCGCTCGACGCCAGCTGCAGCGCCACCGGCACCGCGGGGCTCACCAATAGCGCCTCCTCGCGTCCAGCGAGCGCCTCGAGCCGGAAGGCGACCCAGGCCCACCGTTCGGGCCGGTCCACGAGCTGCCGGCGCAGCGCGATCACCTCCCGGGCCAGGGGATGGGTGAACACCCGCTCCGGCAACACCAGCTCGAGCACACCGCTCTGCGCCACCTGGCCGCGCCCGTCCACCGCCTCGAGCCGAAGCCGCACCGGCAGCCCGGCACGGGGATGGGCGGTGAGGTCGAGGAAATTGCGTCCCTTGAGCTGCCGCTCCGGAGCGCCGAGACGCAACAGGGTGCGGCGCTCCACGCTCCCGCCCGGCTCCGCGCTCGGCTCCGGCGGCGCGATCAAAAGGGCGAGTTCCGCCACTCCGTAGTCGTCCTCGGCTTCGTAGCGAAGCTCCAGGGTGCGCCGCAGGGTGACCTGCGGCGGCCCCAGGAAGCGGACCTGGGGCGGCCGGTCGGGCTCCAGCACCAGGCCGAAGGAGAGCAGCGGTTCACCATCCGCCCGCCGCACGGTCACACTGCCCCCTTGCTCCGGAACGAGGCGCACCTCCGCGCTCCCTGGACCGATGCGGGTGAACACGAGGCTGCGCTCGCCCACCTCGAGGCGCGGCGTCGCCTCCCCCTCGGCCAGCGCCTGGACCTGGGCCCGCAGTTCGCTGCCCACCGGCACCGCCACCGCCTCGGAAGGGGGCGCCTGAATGCGCAGGGGCGGCCGGTCGGTATAGGCCGGCGGTGTGATCCACACCTCGGCCCGGGGCGGCGCGGCCATCTCCTCCGCGGTGCCGAAGGCCGGGACCAGGGCGCGGGCGAGCCGACGTCCCACCTCTCCGGACGCCTCGACGTAGCCCACCACCAACAGCAACAGGAGCCCGGCCCGAAGCGCCCAGGGATCGATCCTGGGCAGCAGCGAGCGGGGCGGGCGCAGCCGCAGTCCCGAAAGCAGCCGCCGGAGCCGCTCCTGCTGCAACGCCCACAGGCGCCTCGAGAGGGGATCGTCGGTTCCCGCCGCGAGTTCGTCCTCGAGCAGGCGCAACGGCTGGTGGGACAGGCCGCTGTCCCGCTCGAGGCGGGCCAGGGCCGCATCCCGGCTCGGCCAGCTGAGTCCGCGCAGGAGCGCACGGCCCTCGCGCAGGAGCACCAGCGCGAACCCCAGCAACAGGAGCAGGTGCAGCCAGCCCGGCAGCCGGCCGGGCAGATCGAACAGCGCCAGCAGCACGAACACGCCGATGACGCCGAGCGCCGGCCACAGCCGGGGCCAGAGCTGCTCCCACAGCAGCACCAGCCGCGCGCCCGCAAGCCTCAGGCCCAACGAACGATCCCTCGGGCCTCCGCGAGCCGCCGTCATCGCTCATCCCTCCCCTGCGGGCCCCTCCTCCTCGATCCAGGACGGCACCCGCTCGTCCGCGAACTCCGCCCGGGCCGGCCGCCTGGGCTTGATGATGTCCCATCTACGGCCGCGCACCAACACCTCCGCCGCACGCGGGCGGGAATTGTAGGACGAAGCCATGGTGGCACCATAGGCGCCGACCGCCTCCAGGACAACAAGGTCGCCGCGCTGCAGCACCGGAAGGCGCCGCCCGCGGCCGAGCACGTCCCCGCTCTCGCAGATCGGCCCCACCACCTCCACCTCCTCCCACTCCTGCGCCGAAGCCGGCTCCCGCACCGGCCGGATGCCGTGCCAGGCATCGTAGAGGGCGGGTCTCAGCAGCGTGTGCATGCCGGCGTCCACCACCAGCCAGCGCCGCACACCCCGTTCCTTGCGGGCCAGCACGCGGGTGAGAAGGACACCGGCCTCGCCCACCACCAGCCGGCCCGGCTCGAGGATCAGCTCGCAGCGCAGGCGATCCCAAACCGCTTCCAACAGCGCCGCCAGCCCGTCCAGGTCGAAGCCGCGGTCCTCGGGCCGGTAAGGAATGCCGAAGCCGCCGCCGAGGTCCAGTCGCACAAGCGGCACCCCATCGGCCCGGAGGGTTTCGAACAGCTCGGCGGCGATGCCGTAGCTGCGCGCGAAACTGTGGATGTCGAGGATCTGCGAGCCGACGTGGACATGAAGCCCCACCGGCACCAGTCCGGGGCACGCCTGGGCCTCCAGGAAGGCCTCCCGCGCCTCGGCGATGGGAATGCCGAACTTGTCGCCCTCGCGGCCGGTCTGGATTTTCTCGTGGGTGCTGGCCTCCACCGCCGGATTGATGCGAAGCGCCACCGCCGCACTTCGGCCCATCTCACGGGCGAGCGCGCCCGCAAGGCGGAGCTCATCGCGGGATTCCACGTTGATCTGGAGGACCCCCCGGGCAATCGCAAAGCGCAGCTCCTCCTCCTCCTTGCCCACTCCGGAGAAGACGATGCGCTCGGGCGGGATGCCGGCCGCAAGCGCCCGCTCGATCTCGCCGCCCGAGACGGTCTCGGCGCCCATCCCGAGGCGCGCGAGCAGGCGCAACACCGCGAGATGGGGATTCGCCTTGACGGCATAGCAGAGCCGCACCGGCAACGAGCCGAACGCCCGCTGCAGGTCCCGCACCCGGGCCTCGATGGCGCTCGCGCTGTAGATGTAGACCGGGGTCCCGGCGCCTTCGGCGATCTCCCGCACCGGGACCTCCTCCACCCACAGCTCGCCGCCCCGGTATCCGAAGGCGCTCACCCGGAGCGCCCCTCGGCTTGCTCCTCCGGCGGCAGCCGCAACGGCCCGCGCCGGCCGCAGCCCGCCAGCATCAGCACCCAGGCGAGCGCCAACAATCTGCGGCGAGCTAGGGTCTTCTCGGTGCGGTTCACGATCCTCCTCCGCTTCGCGCCTCCTCGGGACGGCGGTTGCCCACCCCCTGGGCCAGGGCGGCCTCCAGGAACAGGTCGATGTCCCCGTCGAGGACCGCCTCGGCGTTGGCGGTGGACACGCCGGTGCGCAGGTCCTTCACCATCTTGTAGGGATGCAGCACGTAGGAGCGGATCTGGTGGCCCCAGCCGATGTCGGTCTTCTGCTCCTCGAGCGCCTGTTGTTCGGCACGCCGCTTCTGCAGCTCGAGCTCGTACAACCGCGCCCGCAGCATGGCCATCGCCTGCGCCCGGTTGCGGTGCTGGGAGCGGTCGTTCTGGCACTGGACGACGATGCCGGTCGGCAGATGGGTGATGCGCACCGCCGAATCGGTGCGGTTGACGTGCTGGCCGCCGGCTCCCGAGGCGCGATAGGTGTCGATCCTGAGGTCCTTCTCGTCGATGGTGATCTCGATGTTGTCGTCGATCACCGGATAGACCCAGACGCTCGCGAAACTGGTGTGGCGGCGGGCCTGGCTGTCGAACGGGGAGATGCGCACAAGGCGGTGGACGCCGGATTCGCTCTTGAGCCAGCCGTAGGCGTTTTCGCCGAGGATCTTGACCGTCGCCGATTTGATCCCGGCCTCCTCACCGGGGGTCTCCTCGACCCATTCCACCCGGTAGCCGTGCGCCTCCGCCCAGCGCAGGTACATGCGCAACAACATCTCCGCCCAGTCCTGGGATTCGGTGCCGCCGGCGCCGGCGTTGACCTGCAGGTAGCAATCGTTGCGGTCCGCCTCGCCGGAGAGCAGGCTCTCGAGCTCGAGCCGCTCGACCCGGGCGGCCAGGGCGGCGAGCTCGCGTCCCACCTCGGCGACCGTCTCCTCGTCCCCCTCCTGGTCGGCCAGGGCGGCGAGTTCCTTGAGATCCCGCAACTCCTTCTCGAGCCCCTGCTGGCGCCCCAGCGCCTCCTGGAGGCGGCTGCGCTCGCGCAACAGCCGCTGCGCGCGCTCGCGCTGGTTCCACAGTTCGGGATCGCTGATCAGCCGCTCGAGCTCCTCGAGCCGCGCGCGGGCCCGATCCCAGTCAAAGATGCCTCCTCAGCAGGGCCAGGCCCCGCTCGATGCGATCGATCGCCTCGGCGTGTTCCGCACGCATGCTCCGCTCCTCCGCGTCGCTCGGACCCTATGAGGACCTCCCCTCTCAATACAGTCCCCGCATCGCCGGCGCCGGCTGCTCCGGGCCGTTCGCAAGCGGCGCCGCCACCTCCGCGGGCGCCTGGGCGCGCGGCTCGGTGCCCGGCAGGAAGGCCTCGAGGATCACGGTCTCGCTGTCGGGGCCGGGCAGCTGTCCGGTCTCGGCGTCGATGCGCACCAGCAGCACGCCGGGCGGCGTCCGGAAGGGCGTGGGCGGCTCGCCCGCGAGCGCCTCCTTCATGAACGCCTTCCAGATCGGCAGCGCCACGCTGGATCCGGTCTCCCGCGGCCCCAGGCTTCGGGGCTGGTCGAAGCCCACCCACACGCCGGCCACCAGGTCGGGGGAGAAGCCGATGAACCAGGCGTCCTTGCTGTCGTTGGTGGTGCCGGTCTTGCCGGCCAACGGACGCCCCAGATCGCGCGCCCGCCGTCCGGTACCCCGTTCGATCACCCCCTCGAGCATGTGCACGATCTGATAGGCGAGCCGGGGATCCACCACCTGCTCTCTGGGATCGGGCAGCTCCGGGGGCGGGCCGCCGTCGTAGACCGGCACCTGGCAGCCGCGGCAGGGGCGGGGATCGGCGCGCTTGATGGTGCGGCCGAAGCGATCCTGGATGCGTTCGACGAATATCGGCCGGATGCGCTTGCCGCCGTTGACCAGCATGGCGTAGGCGGTGGTGAGCTCGAGCAGCGTCACCTCCTGGGCGCCCAGGGCGGCGGAGGGATAGGGTTCGAGCCCGCGACCGATGCCGAAGCGCGCGGCGACGTCGAGGATCGGCTCCATGCCGATCTCGAGCGCAAGCCGCACCGTCATGAGGTTGCGCGACTTCTCGAGCCCGAGGCGCAGGGTGGAGGGACCGTAGAAGCGGGCACTGTAGTTGGCCGGCTTCCATTTCGGCAGCCCCGGCCCCTGGTCCACCACGATCGGCGCATCCAGGACGATGCTGGCCGGCGTCTTGCCTTGTTCGAGCGCCGCCAGATAGACGAAGGGTTTGAAGGCCGAGCCCGGCTGGCGCAGCGCCTGGGTGGCGCGGTTGAACTGGCTCTGGCGGAAGCTGAAGCCGCCCGTGAGCGCCAGCACCCGGCCGGTGTGCGGATCGAGCGCCACCAGCGCGCCCTCCACGAGCGGCCGCTGCCTGAGCGCCCACCGGTCCGCCTCGCCCGCCGGAGCCACCAGCACCACATCGCCCACCTGCACCACCTCCTCAGGCCGGCGCGGCTCCGGTCCGAGACCGGATTCCGTGCGCGGGCGCGCCCAGGCCATCTCGGCGAAGGGCATGAGTCCGGTGCTGCCGTCTGTGAAGCCGAGCTCCACCTCTTCCCGTCCCACCTCCAAGACCACCGCAAGCCGCCAGTCCTGAAGCGCGAATCCGGGATCCCAGGCGGCGAGACGCATGGGCCAGGCGAGCGGATCGGCGACCTCGATGCGCCCCAACGGGCCGCGCCAGCCGCCGCGCCGGCGATCATAGGCGGCCAGCCCCTCCCGCAGCGCCCGGTCGGCGATCCGCTGCAGGCGCGGCAAGACCGTGGTGCGCACCGACAGGCCGCCCTCGTAGAAGCCCTCCTCGCCGAGTTCGGCCACCAGCCGCCGCCGCACCTCCTCCACGAAGAAGTCGGCGCGGGCGAATTCCGTCTCCTCGCGCCGGCGCAGCACGAGCGGCTCCGCGAGCGCCGCCTCCGCCTGCGCCTCGCTGATGTAGCCGTCCTCCAGCATGCGCCCGATCACATACGCCCGCCGGGCATAGGCGGCCTCCGGGTTGCGCTCGGGATCGTAGCGCGCGGGAGCCTTGGGAAGCCCGGCGAGAAAGGCGATCTCGCCGAGCGTGAGCTCGTCCATGGATTTGTTGAAGTAGTTGAGGGCCGCCGCCGCCACGCCGTAGGAGCGGCGGCCGAGGAAGATCTGGTTGAGGTACAGCTCCAGGATCTGGTCCTTGGTGAACGCCCGCTCGATGCGCAGCGCCAGGATCGCCTCGCGGATCTTGCGCTCGATGGAGATTTCGTTGGAAAGCAGGAAGTTCTTCGCCACCTGCTGGGTGATGGTGGATCCGCCCACCGGCCGCCGGTTGTCCCGGATCCGCTGCACGTTCTCCACCATCGCCCGCAGAATGCCGAGCGGATCGAGACCGAAGTGCCGGTAGAAGTTCTTGTCCTCGGCGGCGATGAAGGCCTGCTTGATGCGCTCGGGGATGGCGGAAATCGGCACGAATACCCGCCGCTCGCGGGCGTATTCGGCCAGCAGCCGGCCGTCCCCGGCGTGTACCCGGGTGACCGTGGGCGGCTCGTAGCGGGCGAGCTGGCGGTAGTCGGGCAGATCGCGGCCGTAGAGATAGACCAGATAGGCGAGCGCCACCGCAGCGGCGAGCACGAGGCCGACGCCCGTATAGAGCCCCAACACCAGAGCGCGTAGCAGACGGCGGATCATCGCTTGGCCGGTCCCCAGCGCCCGCAGCCGACCTCAAAGCGGCGGCCTTCGGGTTGCGAAATACTCCTCGATCGCCTTGCGGATCGCCCGTGCGAGACGCCGCTGGTAGGCCGGATCGGTGAGGCGGGCGGCGTCCTCGCGGTTGGAGAGATAGCCCAGTTCGAGGAGAACGGAAGGGGTGTCCGGTGATTTGAGCACCGCGAAGCCGGCATAACGCCGATATTGCCGCAGCAGCCGGCGGACCGGGGCCAGGGCCCGGATCAGGCTTTCGGCGAGACGGATGGACTTGTTGTTGGTATCCCGCTGGGCGAGGTCGATGAGGATCTCCCGTACCACTTCGTCCTGGTCGCTGAGATCGAGCCCGGCCAGGATGTCGGCCTTGTTCTCCTTGCGCGCGAGCCGTTCCGCCTCCTGGTCCGAGGCCCGCTCCGACAGGGTATAGACCGACGCGCCCCGCACCCGGGGATCGTCGATGCTGTCGGCGTGGATGGAAAGGAACAGATCGGCACCATAGCGCCGCGCGATGGCGATGCGCTCGCGCAGCGGGATGAACCGATCGTCCCGCCGGGTGAGCTCCACCCGAAAGCGCCCGCCGCGCTCGAGCTCCCGCTCGAGCACCCGGGCGAAGGTGAGGGTGAGCCGCTTTTCCCGGATGCCGCCGACGCCGATGGTACCGGGGTCGATGCCGCCGTGGCCGGGATCGAGCACGATCACCGGCCGCTTCTCGGCGATCTGCTCCGGCTTCGCGAGTTCGGGCGGGCGGGGCCGGGGCGGCCGCACCCGGGGCGGCGGCGCCGCGACCCGGGCCGGTTGCTCCGGCGGCGCCGCGCCCCGTCGCGGCTCGAGATCCATCACCAACCGCCAGCCGCGCACGCCCTCCCCGGGCGGCAGGGCGAAGCGAGCGCGGAGCCGCGCCGGTTGCGCGAGGTCCACCACCAGCCGCGAGGTGCCGGGATGGAGCAGACCGAACCGGTAGCCGGTCGCGAGACCCCGAGGCCGCTCCAGCGCCTCGGCCTCCACCGGCCAGCGCACCTCGGGCAGATCCACCACCAGCCGCGCCGGTCGATCGAGCAGTCGCGCCTTGAAATCCACCCGACGGGTGATATCGATAACAACCCGGGTACGCGAACCGTGCACACCGAAGCGGATCCCGCGCACTTCGGCGCTCTCGTCGACGGCTGGTGCGGCCCCGCTGTTCGGGAGAACCACCATCGCCGGAACGAAGAGGCTGATCCAGCCGAAGAACCTGGACGCGCCGGCCAGGCGCGCGATCGTTCCGGTTTCCCCGCGTACCTGCCGCCAAGTCGGACGCATGGGGCTTGAACCTCGCACAGGGCCCGCTGCCCGGCACACCGGCGTTGCGAGATGGTGTCGCCAGGCATAGAGGTTAGACGTGCCTGTTATAGTGATGGACGAAGTGGTGAGAAAGCTCCCCCGCATCCCGTCTCGGCGTTGTGACGCCGCCTTGCGGTGCGGTTCCGAGTCCCCGGAGCTCCGGCTTCGTCCCCGGCGCCAGCGCCAATCCCGGTTCGCCGGTCGCAGGCCCGAGCCACCTCCGGGCGCCGATCCGCGCAGCTTCCGCGCCCGGCGGCCGGCGTTGGCATTCGGTCCACCCCACAACAACCGCCGCGGTGTGCCCAGCGGGCCCGAGCCCCTGCACGCCCGGCGGCCGGAGATGCCCAGCGATGACCAAGCGCATGTTGATCGATGCCACCCATCCCGAGGAGACCCGGGTGGTGGTGGCGGACGACACCCAGCTGCTCGACTTCGACATCGAAATCGCCGCCAAGCGCCCGCTCAAGGGCAACATCTACCTGGCCAAGGTGACCCGGGTGGAGCCGTCCCTGCAGGCCGCCTTCGTCGACTACGGCGGCAACCGGCACGGCTTTCTCCCCTTCAGCGAGATCCATCCCGACTACTACCAGATCCCGCAGGCGGATCGGCAGCTGCTTGAGGAGCTCGAGCGCCAGCTCGAGGAAAAGGCGGCGGAGAACGACAACGGCGAGGAGGCGGAGGACGGGGTCGTCACCACCGACGCCGAGGAGGAAATGCGGGCGGTGGTGGACGAGATCGCCCGCCGCCGCGCCCGCATCCTGCGCTCCTACAAGATCCAGGAGGTGATCAAGCGGCGCCAGATCCTGCTCGTCCAGGTGGCCAAGGAGGAGCGGGGCAGCAAGGGAGCCGCCCTCACCACCTACCTCTCGCTCGCCGGCCGCTATTGCGTGCTGATGCCCAACACCCCGCGCGGCGGCGGCATCAGCCGCAAGATCACCAATCCCCAGGACCGCCGGCGGCTCAAGAAGATCGCCCAGGAGCTGGCGGTGCCCAAGGGCATGGGGCTGATCATCCGCACCGCCGGCCAGGAGCGCAGCAAGGCCGAGATCCGCCGCGACTACGAATATCTGCTGCGGCTGTGGAACGAGATCCGGGAGACCACCCTCAACAGCATCGCCCCCTGCCTCATCTACGAGGAGGGGGATCTCGTCAAACGGGCGCTGCGCGACCTCTACACCCGCGACATCGCCGAGGTGCTGGTGGAGGGGGAGGAGGCCTACCGGCGGGCGCGGCGGGTGATGCAGCTGATGATCCCGAGCCGGGCCCGACAGGTGAAGCTCTACAAGGAGGAGATCCCCCTGTTCGTCCGCTTCGGGGTCGAGGACCAGCTGGACCGCATGATGAGCCCGGTGGTGGACCTGCCCTCGGGAGGATCGATCGTCATCCACACCACCGAGGCCTTGACCGCCATCGACGTCAATTCCGGCAAGGCGACGCGCGAACGCCACATCGACGAGACGGCGCTCAAGACCAATCTCGAGGCGGCCGAGGAAATCGCACGCCAGCTGCGGCTGCGCGATCTCGCCGGGCTCGTGGTGATCGACTTCATCGACATGGGCGATTCCCGCCACCAGCGCCAGGTGGAACGGCGGCTTCGGGAAGCGCTCAAGGCCGACCGCGCGCGCATCCAGATGGGGCGGATCTCGTCCTTCGGGCTGCTCGAGCTCTCCCGCCAGCGCCTGCGCCCGAGCCTGATGGAACTCTCGACCCGGCTCTGCCCCACCTGTTCGGGACAGGGGCTGGTGCGCTCCACCGAGGGCGTGGCGCTGCAGGCCCTGCGGCGCATCCAGGAGGAGGGGATCAAGAACGAGGCGGCGGCGCTGCGGCTGGTGGTGCCCATGGAGGTGGCGCTGTATCTGTTCAACCACAAGCGCGCCGCCCTCTCCGCCCTGGAACAGCGCTACGGGCTTCGGGTGGAGGTGGCGGTGGACGAGCAGCTCACCCCCAACAGCCTGCGCATCGAAGTGGTGGAGCGGCGCGAACGGCCCGAGGCGGCGGAGGCGGTCGAGGCCGGCGAGGCGGGCGCCGAGGAGGAACAGCGCGAGGCCGCCAAGCGCAGGCGCCGGCGCCGGCGCAAGCGCCGCGGCGGCGCCGATGCCCCTGCGGCGGACGCGGAAGCGCCCGCCCGGCCGGAAGCCGCTCCTGCGCCGGCGGAGGAGGATGCCGCCTCGGACCAGCTCCAGGCCGACACCGGCAGCGGCGAGGCCCGCAGCGAGACCGGCGGCGAGAGCCGCCGCCGGCGCCGCAGGCGGCGTCGCACCCGGCCAGCCGCGGCAACAGCCGCCGGGCCGCAGGAAGGCGCACAGCCCGCCACCGAATCGGACCCGGGCACAGAACCGGCCCGGGGCAACGGCAGCGAGGGAGCGGGCGAGGCCGTGGTCCCGGCTTCCAACGGGGCCGAGGGCGTCCCCCCTGGGGGCGACGGGGAGCCGGATGCGGCCGCGATCGCCGCGCCTGACGAGGCACCGTCCCCGCCCGCGGCACCGGAGCTCGCAGCGTCCGCTGCCGCCGAGCCGCCTACGCCGGATGCTGCCCCGCCGCCGGAGGGCGGCGGTGCCGCGGACCGACCGGCCGCCGAGGCCGAGGCACCGGGGGCGGAAGCGGATTCCGGAGCGGATCGGGAGGTTCTGTCCCGGATCGAGCAGGCCTCGGCCGAGGAGCAGCGGGAAGCGGACCGGCCGCGGCGCAGCGGCTGGTGGGCCCGCTGGCTGCGCTAGGGACAGGGGCGCGGGGCGCCGGAAGGCCGGCCTCGCGCCTCACCCGTCCCGGCGGCGCAGCATGGGACCGAGATTGGCGCCGCCGAAGATGTGCACGTGCAGATGGGGCACCTCCTGGTTGGCGTCCCGGCCGCAGTTGCTGAGCACCCGATAGCCCCCCTCCTTGAGGCCGAGGCGCTCCGCGGTCCGCCCCACCGCCCGGAAGAAGCCCGCGATCTCGGCGTCCGAGGCGTTTTCGGTGAAGTCGCTCATGTCCACGTAGCGCCCCTTGGGAATCACCAGCACGTGCACGGGCGCGAGCGGATTGATGTCGTGAAAGGCCAGGGCGTGGTCGTCCTCGTACACCTTGCGGCACGGCAACTCGCCGCGCAGGATCCTGGCGAAGACGTTGTTGTCGTCGTAGGACATCCCCCGCTCTCCAAGCCAACCCCGGGCCGAAAAGACCCAGGCGCCGCCGCTGTCAAGGGGCCACAACCGCCGCCGGCGCGGCGCCCGGTGTGAGCGGACTTCACACCTCAGCCGGCCGCCGTTACAAGGGCGCCCGGCGCCGGGCGGAGCCGCGCGGACGCGCGACGCTCAGCCGAGACGGGAGGGATGAGGCATGAGGACCGCAGGGCCTCGCGCTGCTGCGGGCCGGGGAGGGTTCGGCCTGTTCCTGGTGACGATCGCCGCGACGGCGCTGGCCGCCGGCGCGGCCCTCGCGGGCGAGGACAAGGCGGGCAAGCTGGCCCTGGACGGCTCCAAGCTCGGCCTGTGGTGGACCCTGCCCTTCGTCGGCATCCTGCTGTCGATCGCCGTCTGGCCGCTCGCCGCCCCGGTGTTCTGGCACCGCCACTTCGGGAAGATCAGCTTCTTCTGGGCGATGGCGTTCCTGGTGCCCTTTCTCGGCACCTTCGGTCTCGAACTCACCATCTACAAGATCCTCTACACGGCCCTACTCGAATACATTCCCTTCATCATCCTGCTCTTCTCCCTCTTCACCATCACCGGCGGCATCTACGTCCGCGGTGCGGTGGTGGGCACCCCGGCCTTCAACCTCGGACTGCTCGCCCTCGGCACCGCGCTCGCGAGCTGGATGGGCACCACCGGCGCGGCGATGGTGCTGGTGCGCACCCTGATCCGGGCCAACGCCTGGCGGCCCTCCCGCACCCATGTGGTGGTGTTCTTCATCTTCCTGGTGGCCAACATCGGCGGCTCCCTCACCCCCCTCGGCGACCCGCCCCTGTTTTTGGGGTTTCTGAAGGGCGTGCCCTTCTTCTGGCCCACCACCGCCATGCTGCCGCCCATGCTGCTGGTGGTGGGGATTCTGCTGGCGGTCTTCTATTTGCTGGACCTGTGGTATCTGCGCCGGGACGGCGTGAGTCCGCCCCGCGGAGGAGGAGAGCCGCTGCGCATCGAAGGGGCCCACAACTTCCTCTTCCTCGCCGGGGTGGTGCTGGCGGTGCTGATGAGCGGGCTGTGGCGACCGGGGGTGAGCTTCACCGTCTACGGGGTGACGGTGGAGCTGCAGAACCTGGTGCGCGATGTGCTGCTGTTGGGTCTTGCGGGCCTGTCCTGGATCACCACCCCGGTCGAGGTGCGCGAGCGCAACGAGTTCACCTGGTTCCCCATCCAGGAGGTGGCGAAGCTGTTCGCCGGCATTTTCGTCACCATCATCCCGGCCATCGCCATCCTCAGGGCCGGGCTCGACGGGGCCCTGGCGCCGGTGGTGGCGCTCGTCACCCTTCCCGACGGATCGCCCAACAACGCCATGTACTTCTGGGCGACCGGCATCCTCTCGAGCTTCCTCGACAACGCCCCCACCTATCTGGTGTTCTTCAACACCGCGGGCGGCGATCCCGAGCTGCTCACCGGTCCGCTCTCCACCACCCTGCTCGCGATCTCGGCGGGGGCGGTGTTCATGGGCGCCAACACCTACATCGGCAACGCCCCGAACTTCATGGTCCGGGCCATCGCCGAGGAGATGAAGGTGCGCATGCCGAGCTTCTTCGGCTTCATGCTGTGGTCCGGCATCTTCCTTTTGCCCTGTTTCGCCTTGGTGACCTGGATCTGGTTCCTCTGACGGAACCCCGCCCAGGCGCCTCGGGCAACGCCACCGGCGCGATCACACCGTCCGCCAGGCGCCGATCGGCGGCCCGGCGCGCCGCGCACACCTCCCCGGCGGCCGCCCCCCTCCGTGGCTCGAAGGCGCCCTACGCACAGCACATGGTGCGGCGCAAACAGCCCGGCCGAGCTTCGGATCGCCGGCTCGAGTGGCTTGCCCCGCCGCGGCGTTCGTCGCCGACTTTGTTCCCTGCTTCCTCGGGAGGGTGCGACCGATGCCGGCCGCGGGCACGGGGCCACATGGGCTCCCGCGCCGGAGCGGGTGACGCTGCCCGCCGATGCCGAGCGCATAGACCGATCGGATGGAGTCCCTTCCCGCACCGGGCGGGGTATGGCGTCGGGCTTGCTAGCCCTGTTCGTCCAGGGACGAGCCGGCCGCGGTGCCGGGGATGGCGAGGCGCAGCCGCTCGCGCCGCGCACCGGTGTGGACCGGGCTCGGATGCGGTTTCGCCTGGGAGGGATTGTCGGGCGGCTGCGGCGCTTGCGCTCGCTCCGGATGCGGATCGCCGCTGCCGTTTGTGGAGCGGGTGGCGGTGCTCGCCGCCAGCGACCGGGCGACCTCGCGCAGTTTCTCCGGCGACACCGGCGGCCGCTCCGGCTCGCCGGCGCTCTCCTCGTCCACCGCCTCCTCCGCCCTGGTCTCCTCCAACACCCCCTCGGCGTCGCCGACGGTGAGCTTGAGGCGGGCGAGCTGTTCGAAGAACTCCTCGCGATGGGCGGGTGCGAGCCGTTCCACGGCGCCTTCGGCCACCAGCCGTTCGGCCTGGGCGAGCACGTTGCGGGCATGGACGATCTGGCCCGAGGCCTTGGCGTGGCCGGCCAGCACCTGGGCCAGCGCCTTGGTGGCCGGCTGCATCAGGGCCAACAGTTCGGCGGCGTTCTGCGGCAGGCGCCGTGCGCCCTCGCGCTGCTTGCGGTTGCCGCTCCTCGCCCGCTTTTTCGCGCGCCGAAACGGAAAGATGGGCTTTGCTTTCATGTCTCACTCGTTTGCAGGTGCAACCGGCGGCCTGCCCGCCTTCCGGTTGTCGGTGCACGGCGGCTCGCGTCAGGTCGGCGAACCGGCGGTCGCGGTCGTCTGTGCTCCTACGGCGAGATCGCCTCCATCGCCATCCCGCATCTCTCGGGGATCCCCGGACACCCGACGCTCCCGCCCCGGCAGCGGGGCTGTGGTCCGCGCGAGATGGACGATCGTTCCTGCACGTCTACAGGTAACGAGCCCGCCCGGGCTTTTCAAGCGGAAAAAGCGTCCGTCCCATCCCGCTTTTTCTCCCCAACAGGCCCGCTCTACCAGGGAGGGCCACAATGCCGCGCCCCCAGAGCTGAACAGCCCTTATGTCGAAAATGTTAAGATTTGATGAACATCTCCTGGATTCCGTCGCCCCTCGCCTCCGCACCCGTCCGCGCCGCCGCCCACAACGCCTCCAGCTCGGGCTCCCGTATGCCCAGCTCGCGCAGCCGCATCAGGGTGTGGTGCAGATAGTCCAGGCAGCGGCCCGCCCGGCCTTGGGCCTCCGCCACCCGCCGCACCCGCTCGGCAAAGGACAGGCCGCCGGCATATTGCGGATGATCACGCCGGACCACGTAGCACCAAGCAAAGACCCATCGCCGCCGGGCGAGCAGCCACACCGGCTGCAGCCGCCGCTCGTAGACGCCGGTGATCAACTCGCGCGCGTCCAGCGCCGCCAGCACCGTCCGGACATCACGCGCCGGCACCAACAGCGCCATGCCGGTGCAGCGCCCGCCGCGATCGAGGCCGAACACCAGCCCCGGCCGCTCGACCGTGCCCCGATAGAGATGGGAGGAGACGCACAGCGAGCGGTGCCAACCATAAAGCCGCGCCGGCTCCCGGGCCGCGGGCGCGAATCCGGGACGCCACATCAGGGAGCCGTAGGCGAACACCCACACCGGCCGCATATCCCTCAGCCGTCCGCCCGCGTGGTGGGTTCGTCTTCTTCGCCGTTGCCGTTGTCGGCTGCGCGATCCGGCGGCACCGGCAGCCGATCGTAGGCCTGGCCGGCGCGGATCACCGCCCGGCGGATGCGCCGGGTGCGGGAGAACAGCTCGAACAGGGTGTCGCCGTCACCCCACCGGATCGCCCGCTGCAGCCGCACCAGATCCTCGGTGAAGCGGCCGAGCATCTCCAAAACCGCCTCGCGGTTGCTCAGGAACACATCCCGCCACATCACCGGGTCGGAGGCGGCGATGCGGGTGAAGTCGGTGAACCCGCCCGCCGCATATTTGAACACCTCGCTCTGGGTCTGCCGTTCGAGGTCGGCCACGGTGCCGACGATGGTGTAGGCGATCAGATGGGGCAGGTGGGAGGTGATGGCCAGCACCCGGTCGTGGTGCTCCGGGGTCATGAGGTCCACCTGGGCCCCCACGAGCTCCCACAGGCGGCGGACCTTGCGCACCGCGTCGGGATCGGTGTCCTCGATGGGGGTGAGGATCACTCTGCGCCCCTCGAACAGGGTCGAGAAGGCCGCATCGGGCCCCGAATGCTCGGTGCCGGCGACCGGATGGCCGGGCACGAACAGGGCGGGTTGCGGCAGGTGCGGGACCACGTCGTGGACGATCTGGGCCTTCACCGAACCCACGTCGGTGACCACCGCATCCGCCGTCAGGCCGGGCCGCATGGCGGCCGCCACCGGCCCCATGGCGGCCGGCGGCACCCCGAGCACCACCAGCTCCGCCTCCCGCACCGCCTCGGCCGGATCCGCCACCGCCCGGTCGCACAGCCCCCGGGCCAACGCCCGCTCCCGGGTCCGCTGGCGACGGGCGCAGGCCACGATCTCGCCCACCGCATCCCGCTCCCGGAGCGCCAGGGCGAGCGACCCGTTGACGAGGCCGATGCCCAGCATGGCGACCCGTCCAAGCCGCATCACCCCCTCCCCTCCCGCTCCAGGAAGCCGCTGAGCACCTCCACCAGCCGGCGGTTGTCGGCCTCGAGCCCGACGGTGATGCGCAGACAGTCGGGAAGACCGTATTCCTCCATCCGCCGGGGGATGAGCCCGTGCCGCTCGAGCGCCGCCGCCGCGGCCGCAGCGTCCCGCCCGGGCTCCTCGGGGAAAGCGACGAGCAGGAAATTGGCGACACTGGGATACACCCGAAGGCCCAGGCCCTCGAGCTGGCGCGCGAGCCAGGGGCGCCAGAGGAGGTTGTGGCGTCTCGCCCGCTCCTGGTGGGCGACGTCCTCGATGGCGGCGATCCCGGCCGCCTGGGCGGGGGTGCCGACGTTGAAGGGATTGCGGATGCGCGCGAGCACATCCACCACCGGCGGCGCCGCGTAGAGCCAGCCGAGGCGCAGCGCCGCGAGGCCGTGGAGTTTGGAGAAGGTGCGGGTCACCACCACATTGTCGTGGCGTCGGGCCAGATCGAGACCGTCGCTGTAGTCCTCCGCGTCCACGAATTCGGCATAGGCCGCATCCACCACCAGCAGCACATCGTCGGGAAGGCCGCGGCGCAACGCCTCCAGCTCGTCCCCTCGCAGATAGCTGCCGGTGGGGTTGTTCGGATTGGCGATGAAACAGATGCGGGTGCGGCTCGTGACGTGGGCGAGCAGGGCGGAGACGTCCGCCTTGAGGTCGCATTCGGGCGCCAGCACCGGATAGGCGCCTGCGGCGAGCGCCGCGATGCGGTACATGAGAAACCCGTAGCGGCTCATCAGCACCTCCTCGCCGGGCCCCACATAGGCCCGCACCAGAAGGCCGATCAGCTCGTCGGATCCCGCCCCGCACACGATGCGCTCGGGATCGAGGTTGAGGCGCCGTCCGATCGCCTGGCGGAGCCTGCGGCAGCCGCCGTCCGGGTAGCGGTGGAGATGCTGGGCGGCCTCCCGATAGGCCTCGACCGCCTTGGGGCTGGGGCCGAGCGCGCTCTCGTTGGCGGACAGTTTGACCACCGGCCGCCCGTCCTCGAGCTCCGCCCTGCCCCCCACATAGGGGGCGATCTCGAGAATGCCGGGGCGCGGTCTGGGCACCACCATGAGCCTCGCCGTCTCCTCTAAGAGTTTCGCATCGTTAGCCCGGGATTCCTTCGAGCTCCAGCGGTCGGGGATAGGCGCCGAGGCAGGCGAGTTTGACGAGGCGCGCCCCGAGCGGCGCCAGCGCCTGATGCAGCCGGCCGCTGTAGCCGTCGTGGAACCCCTCCACCTCCACCAGATGCCAGCTCCGTGCCCGCCTTTGATCGTAGCGGCTCTGGAACCAGCGGGGGCGCAGCTCCGCCTGGTGCAGAAGGGCCGCGAGCCGGGAGCGGCTGGTGCCCTCCTCGAGCCCCACCGCCAAGAGGCTGAGGTCCTCTCCCGTCGGCTCGAGCGGCAGCTGGCCGAGCAACAGCGCCGGGGTGCGGACCTCGCGGCCCGGCCCGCACAGGAACGGCAGCCGGGCGAGCACCCGCAGCGGCAACGGCTCGGCCTCGGCAAGCTCCCACCACCAGTCGTCCTCCTCGCCCGGCGCCTGCAGCAGCACCAGCTGCGCCCGGCCCTCCTCGAGCAGGCCCAGCGCCCGGGCGGGCCGGGTGACCGCGATCAGCCTGGTGGCCACGCCGAAATGATCCCGCGCGACCGACCAGAGCTCGCCCGGGCACACCGCCACCGCCACCGGACCCTGGGCCCTGAGCGCTGCCGCGAACAGCTCCCGCCAGATCTGCACCAGCGTGTCGGGCGGAAAGGCGCTTCCGGCGCGGGCCACCAGACGCCGCAAAATCCTGGCCTCACGGGCCGGCCGCAGGGCCAGCTCCGCGGTCTCGTCGGACCGTTTGAGCTCCGCGATCTCGCCCACACAGCGCATGCGCTCGACGAGCAGATCCAACAGCGCGCTGTCCAGCTCGTCGATGCGCGCCCGCAGCCGCTCCAAATCCTCCCGCACGGTGCCGTCCCGCCCAAGCGTCAAGCGCGCGGCAACCTATCGCCTCCGCGCCGGACTCGTAAAGCCTCGCGCATCGGGCCCAGCTGCGTCTTGCCTCGGTGCCGACGAGGCCGCAAAAGGTGGCTGGGGCCGCGAGGGGAGTGCGGACATGCTCTCCATCGATCCGAGCAAGGTGTGCTACATCGTCCTCCGCGCCCGCGAGTTCGACGCCAAGACGGCGCCCGTGGAGGAGGACTACGGCTCCAACCCGGCGGATGAGGACATGCGGGAGGTGCTCGAGGACTTCGCCGACGATCCCACCTATGAGGAGCTGCGGGAGTTCATCAACGGCCTGAATGAGGACGAGCAGATCGAGCTCGTGGCGCTCGCCTGGGTGGGCCGCGGCAGTTTCAGCGCCGAGGAATGGGAGGAGGCCAAGGCGGAGGCGGAGCGCGCCCACAACGACCGCACCGCCGAATATCTCCTGGGCATGCCCCTGCTTGCCGACTACCTCGCCGAGGGTCTGGCCGCCTTCGGCCACAGCTGCGAGCCCTAAGCGGCCATCTCGCCGGGCTGCCGGCGGTGGGGCGGGCGGATCGCACGCGCCCTTCCGCCCCCTGAGCTCCTAGGAGGCCGGGGCCGCTCCCGGCCCCGCCGGACAGGACCAGCCCGACGCCGAGGCCGGCTGGAGCGCAAGCCGGGTGAGCTTGAGCGGCCGGACGCCGACGCGGGCCACCTCCCTGGCAAGCCACTCCCGGAGCAGTGCTGCCAGCGCCCGATAGAAGGGATCCTCGGTGGCCGCCTCGAGACGGTCTGCGAACACCTCGTACCAGCGGCCGAGATGGTCCTCGAGAAAGCTCCGATAAGCCCGCTCGGCGACCTCGAACCCCTGTTCGTCCCCGGTCTCGGCGAAATACCGGCTCTTTTGGGTCAGCAGGGAGAGGAACTCGAGCTCCGCCACCAGATGGTCGGGCTCGAGCGGCGCCCCCAGCCGCACCCCGAAGGCCCGATAAAAGCCCAGCACGTCGGCGAGCTCGGCCGCCCGTCGGGCGGTCTTGTCGAGCTCGTAGCTGGTCTCGGTGATGGGCGCCTCGAGGCCGGTGACGAACAGCCGGTTGTACAGCCCTTGCAGCTCCCCGAGCCGGCTCCGGGCGCGGGCGACCGCCGCACCCAGGCCCTCGGGAAGCCGCAGGTCGAGGACCGCTGCCGCCCGCTCGAGCTCCGGTTGGGCGGCCTCGAGCCGCTTCAGCATCTCCTCGCTAGGGTAGGAGAAGGCGCAGGCCAGATAGGCCCACGCCAGCCCCCGCGCCGCCTCCTCCCGCTCCACCTCGGCCGGCAACGCCGTCCCTGCACTCATCGCGCCGCCTCCACCTCAAGCGGCGTCCACATGTAGGAGAGGCTCTTGCGTCCCGCCCGCTCGCCGGCGCTGCCGTCCCACACGGCCACGCTCACGAAGGTGCTCCGCCCGGGACCCCAGTCGGGGTTGGAGCTGTTCTCCTCCACGAAACGCCGGCGGATCACCACCTGCCAGCCGTCTTCGGTGCGCACCGCCTCGCCCTCGGCGCGCTGCACGTCCTTCCAGGTGGAGCTGCCGAAGCCCTCCGCCACCACCTCCCGCACCGAGGAGCGGATGGTGTTCTTGCGCAACAGCTTCTCGCCGCCGATGTAGGCGAGCGCGTACTGGTTGCGCCAGTCCTCCGGATAGCGGTAGGGCGCCTTGGCGTGGGGATACCAGTCGTAGGCGGCGTTGGGGTGGATCTTGCTCACGTCGGCGTAGCCGTTGTCGAGATTCTCCTCGCGAAACGCCGCCCAGTGCAGGATCAGCACCCGATCCCCGGGACCGCCCATGGTGATCGGCACCTCATCGCTGGGGCGATAAGGGATCATCACCGCCACCGCGTCGGAGAACTGGCCCGCGAGCATGAAGCGATCCTCGGTGGGATCGCGCCAGCTGAGGCGAAAGGCGATTTCCTCGCCGCTCGCGAGCGCGCGCACCTCCACCTCCTCCACCGATGCGGCCTCCACCGTGGGCGGGACCACCGTCTGGGGCTCGAGGGTCAAGGTCACCGCCGCCGCCCCGTCCCAGGCCGGGTGCTGGGGATCGAGCGGCGGCCGCCCCTCCACCTGGCGCACGACCAGGGTTTCCTGCGCCAGCGCCGCGCCGACGGCCAAGGAGAGCGGAACGGCCACAAGGAGCATGCGCCGCATGGTCGGTCTCCCTCACGGAATGTCCTGTCGCACCACCGCGAGCTCGGGATCCTCGTGCGGCCGCTCCTGGAAGCGTTCGCGCAGCGGCACCCGCACGAGCTCGTTGCCCGCCTCGTCGAAGGCCAGCACCTCGTCCGCCACCACCCGGAAGCGGTGCGGGATGCGGGGCGTGGAGCCGAAGAGATGGAGCAGCCCCTGCACCTCCGGCTCGTCGCCCGCCCGCATGCGGTGGTAGACGTCGAGGGCGTGGTCCACGCCGGGCCCGAACAGCTGGTAGAGGAAGGGCTTGGGCACGTGGATGGGCGGGATGTAGTAGACGTTGGGCTCGAGCCCGGTCTGGGGATAGAGCGGCAGCGCC
>JALSGW010000158.1 GCA_026982585.1 Alphaproteobacteria bacterium
CGTTGATGTTTTTCGTGGTCGGCCGTCATTCCGTCCCCCCGCGCACACCGGCGGCGGGGTGCCCCGCTCGCGCCGCGACCGGCTGCCGGTTGCGGAGGGTCAAGCGCCCGCTTTGAGGGATGCGTCGAAAACGCAGCGAATGTGCGCTTCCGGACTCGACGTTGCCGAGGGCTAGGCCCCCACCTTGAGCGCGGCGAGGAAGGCCTCCTGGGGGATTTCCACCTTTCCCACCTGGCGCATCCGCTTTTTGCCCTCCTTCTGGCGCTCGAGCAGCTTGCGCTTGCGGGTGACGTCGCCGCCGTAGCATTTGGCGGTGACGTCCTTGCGCAGCGGCCGCACCCGTTCGCTCGCCACGATGCGGCCGCCGATCGCCGCCTGGATGCGCACCTCGAACAGCTGCCGCGGGATCAGTTCCTTGAGCTTTTCGCACATCGCCCGCCCCCTGGCCTCGGCCATGCTGCGGTGCACGATGAAGGAGAGCGCCTCCACCGGGTCGCCGTTGATGCGGATGGTGAGCTTGACGAGGTCGCTCTCGCGGTAGCCGTCGAGCTGGTAGTCGAAACTGGCGTAGCCGCGGCTCACCGACTTGAGCCGGTCGTAGAAGTCGTACACCACCTCGTTGAGCGGCAGCCGGTAGACCAGCATGGCGCGGCTTCCGGCCCAGCTCAGGTCGAGCTGCTCGCCGCGCCGTTCCTCGCACAGCCGCAGCACCGCCCCGAGGTGGGCGTCCGGCACCAGGATGGTGGCGCGGATGAAGGGTTCCTCGATGCGGGCGATGCGGCTCGGATCCGGATAGTCGGCGGGATTGTGCAGCTCGCGCCGGCTGCCGTCGGTGAGGGTGACCCGGTAGACCACCGAGGGGGCGGTGATCACCAGCTCGAGACCGAACTCCCGCTCGAGCCGCTCCTGGATGATCTCGAGGTGCAGAAGCCCGAGGAACCCGCAGCGAAAGCCGAGGCCCAGCGCGGTGGAGTTCTCGGGTTCGTAGACGAAGCTGGCGTCGTTGAGGCGGAGCTTGGCGAGACTGTCGCGCAGTTGGGGATAGGCGCTCGAGTCGGTGGGGAACATGCTGCACCACACCACCGGCTGGCTGGGGCGAAAGCCGGGCAGGGGCACAGGCGCCGGCCGGCGCTCGTCGGTGAGGGTGTCGCCCACCCGGGCATCGGCGATCTCCTTGATGCCCGCGGTGAGAAAGCCGATCTCGCCGGGTCCGAGCGCCTCCACGGTGCGGGATTTGGGGGTGAACACCCCGACCCGATCCACCAGATGCACCGCACCGGTGCCCATGAAGCGCACCCGCTGGCCGGCGCGCAGCACCCCGTTCTTGACCCTGACCAGCGTCACCACCCCCACATAGGGATCGTACCAGCTGTCCACCACGAGCGCCTGCAAGGGTGCTTCGGCATCGCCCCGGGGCGGCGGCAGGCGCTGGACGATGGCCTCGAGCAGCTCCTCCACGCCAAGGCCGGTCTTGGCGGAGATCATCAGCGCCTCGTCCCCGTCGAGGCCGATGATGTCCGAGATCTGCTGCCGCACCCGCTCCGGGTCGGCGGCCGGCAGGTCGATTTTGTTCAGCACCGGGATGATCTCGAGGTCGGCCTCCACCGCCTGGTAGGCATTGGCCAGGGTCTGCGCCTCCACCCCCTGGGTGGCGTCCACCAACAGCACGGCACCCTCGCAGGCGCGCAGCGACCGGCTCACCTCATAGGCGAAGTCCACATGGCCGGGGGTGTCGACGAGATGGAGCGTATAGTCCCGCCCGTCCCGGGCCCGGTAGGAAAGCCGCACCGTCTGCGCCTTGATGGTGATGCCGCGCTCGCGCTCGATGTCCATGGAATCGAGCACCTGATCGGTCATCTCGCGGGGATCCAAGGCCCCGCACCGCTCGATCAGGCGATCGGCGAGGGTGGATTTGCCGTGGTCGATGTGGGCGACGATGGCGAAGTTGCGGATTCGCGAGGGATCCTTCATGCGCCGCGGCTTGTATGGCTGCCCCTTCGGCGCGCCCCTCACCGGCGCAGGCTCGCGCCCAGGCGCGAGGCCGCCGCCTCGATGATATGCTGCGCCACCCGTTCGATGTCATCCTCGGAGAGGGTGCGCTCGGGCGATTGCAGCCGCACCCGCACGGCGAGGGACTTCTTGCCCTCCGGCACCCGCGGACCCTCGTAGACGTCGAACAGCCGCACCTCCCGGATCAGCTTGCGGTCCGCGCTGCGCACCACCCGGAGCAGCTCCTCTGCGGCCAGTTCCCGGTCCACCAGGAAGGCGAAGTCGCGTTCGGCGGGCGGATAGGGCCAGGCCTCGAGGGGCGGGCGCGCCTTGCTCATCCGGGGCTTGGAGCGCGGCAGCGCCTCGAGATCGAACTCGAACGCCGCGGCCCGGGTGGGAAGATCGAAGCTCGCGCAGATCTCGGGATGCAGCTCGCCGAAGGTGGCGATCCAGTTGGGCCCGAGACGGACCCGCGCCGCCCGCCCGGGATGGTACCAGCCGGGCACCTCGCGATCCACATCGAGCGCCTCCAGCCGCACCCCGAGCTCGCGCAGCACCGCCCACAGGTCCGCCTTCGCCTCGAGCGCATCGGACGGGTTGGGATCCTCCGCCCAGTGCCCGGGCCCGTGGGTGCCGTAGCGCAGCGCCGCGACTGCGGTGCGCTGTTCCCCCGGCCGGCCGCCGAGAAAGCGGGGGCCCACCTCGAACAGCATCCCCCATTCCTGTTTGC
Source organism: Alphaproteobacteria bacterium (assembly GCA_026982585.1). Classification (GTDB taxonomy): domain Bacteria; phylum Pseudomonadota; class Alphaproteobacteria; order Geminicoccales; family Geminicoccaceae; genus HRBIN39. Next base: position 2,720 of record JALSGW010000158.1, read on the forward strand.
GGGCGAAATTGCGCGAAGCCGCCTGCAACAGCCCGGCAAGCAGGCTCGGGCGCAGGGTGTCCATCTCGCTCGAGAGCGGGTTCTTCAGTCGCACGAGAGGACCGGTGGCGAAGCGGGAGGCCTGGTCGGCGCCGATGAAGGACCAGCTTACCGTCTCGAGATAGCCGAGCGCCGCCACCGCCCGCCGCACCAGCCGCCTGCGCTGCTGGTCCGGGGACAGGATGCGCCCGCCCACCGCCTGGCTGCGCATCACCGGTGTCGGCGGGATGCGGGCGAAGCCGTGGACCCGGGTCAGCTCCTCGACGATGCAGGCCTCGGTTTCGATGTCGTTGCGCCAGCTCGGCACCAGGAGTTCCCACCGCTCCGGCCCCCCGCTCACGGCGAAGCCGAGTGCCGTGAGGATGTGCCGGATTTCCTCCGGCTCCAGGCGGATGCCGGCGAGGCGCTCGAGTTGCTGGCTGCGGAAGACGAGCCGGCGGCGCTCTGTGGGCACGGCGCCGGCCAGCACCGCGGGCCCCGGCTCGCCGCCGCACAATTCCACGATCAGCCGGGTGGCATACTCCGCGCCGGGAACCAGCATGGCGGGATCGAGACCGCGCTCGAACCGGGCGCGGGCGTCGCTTTCGATGCCGAGCCGCCGCCCCGCCCGCGCCACTAGAAGCGGATCGAACAGGGCCGCCTCCAAAAGCACGTTGGTGGTGGACTCGT
>JALSGW010000159.1 GCA_026982585.1 Alphaproteobacteria bacterium
TCCTCGTCCACGTCGATCCGCAGCACAAGCGGCAGCTCTCGGGGCATCACCACCACCCGCCTTCCGGCATAGGCGGCGAGCGACTCATCCGGCGCTCCGATGCGGACCGCGAACAGGTGAAGCGGCAGCGGCGGCAGCACCCAGGGGGTTCCCATCCGGTTCCCGTGGTGCTTTTGCGTTGCCCCTCTCGGCCGCACCTTGATGCAGATCAAGGCTCGGTCGCCGGAAGCGGGAGGGGGATTTCGACCTCAAAACCCCACAGGTGAACCCCTATATTCGACAAACGGGACGGTTCCCCATGGCTGCGGGCATCCTCCGGGAGAGCGGGATGATCTTCGACGATGCGCGCTATTGGATGTGGGCGGAGGCACTGGAAATGCTCGCCCGCGCCGAACGTCTGCAGCGTCGTTTTTTTCTGCCCGCGGAGGAGCGCGCGGATGGAGAGTGGGAGCCGCCGGTGGACGTGTTCGAGACGCCGCGGCGGATCTGGGTGACCGCGGCGCTGCCCGGTGTCGGGCCCGAGGACGTGGAGGTGGGGGTTCGGGACGACGTGCTGGTGATCCGCGGCCGCAGGACCTTTCCCGGGGTGCCGGCCCGGGCGCGGCTGGTGCGGCTGGAGATCCCGCACGGGCGGTTTCTGCGGCAGGTGCGCCTGCCGGAGCCGGGCTATTTGATCGTGGGACGGGAGCTGCGCCACGGCTGTCTGTTCGTGGTGCTCGAGCGACGGTGAGGTGGAGTCGTGGCCGAGGAACGGGTGGAAGCTGAACGGCGCGAAGCGTCCGGGCCCGCGCCCGAGGGGGAGGCGGCGGAGGAGGTGCTGCCGCGGCTTCCCGACCAGGTGGTGCCGCTGTTGCCGTTGCGCAACGCGGTGCTGTTCCCCGGCGTGGTGCTGCCGCTGTCGGTGGGGCGCAAGCGGTCGGTGCGGGCGGTGCGGGCCAGCATCGAGGGCGAGCGGCCGCTCGGGGTGGTGCTGCAGAAGGATCCGGAGGTGGAGAATCCCGGCCCCGACGGTCTGCACGCGGTGGGGGTGCTGGCCAATGTGCTGCGCTTCGTGACCAGCGGCGAGGGCGCCCATCACGTCATCTGCCAGGGGGTCAAGCGCTTTCGGGTGCTGGAATATGTGGAGGACCTCCCCTTCCTCGCCGCCCGCATCGAGCCCATCGAGGTGGCGGAGGAGCTCACCCCCGCCATCGAGGCCCGGATGCAGGAGCTCAAGCGTCTCGCGGTGGAGGCGCTGGAGATGCTTCCCCAGGTCCCGGCCGAGGTGAGCGAGGCCGTGCACAAGATCGGCTCGCCCTCCATGCTGGCCGATTTCGTCGCCTCCTTCATGGACCTCGAGCCCAAGGACAAACAGCGGGTGCTCGAGACCCTGGAGGTGGAGGCGCGGCTCGATCTGGTGCTGCGCCTTTTGGCCCACCGCATCGCGGTGCTGCGCTTGTCCCGGGAGATCGCCGAGGAGACCCGCCAGACCATCGAGAAGGAGAACCGCGAGCGGCTGTTGCGGGAACAGCTCCGAACCATCCGCCGTCAGCTGGGCGAGGAGGGGGAGCGGGACGCCGAGATCGAGGAGCTCGAGAAGGCGATCGCCGAGGCGGGCATGCCGGAGGAGGTGGAGCAGCATGCGCGCAAGGAGCTGCGCCGGCTCGAGCGCATGCCCGAGGCGGCCGCCGAGTACAGCATGCTGCGCACCTATCTGGAATGGCTCACCGAGCTCCCCTGGTCCAAGCTCGACGAGGAGGTGATCGACATCGCGCGCGCCCGCGAGATCCTGGATGCGGACCACTTCGATCTCGACAAGGTCAAGCGCCGCATCCTCGAACATCTCGCGGTGCGCAAGCTCAACCCCACGGGCAGGGGGCCGATCCTCTGCTTCGTGGGACCGCCCGGCGTCGGCAAGACCTCCCTCGGCCAGAGCATCGCCCGGGCGACGGGGCGCAAGTTCGCGCGCCTGAGCCTCGGCGGGGTGCACGACGAGGCCGAGATCCGCGGCCACCGCCGGACCTACATCGGCGCCCTTCCCGGCAACATCATCCAGGCGATCCGCCGGGCGGGAAGCCGCAACCCGGTGCTGATGCTGGACGAGGTGGACAAACTCGGCACCGGCCTGCACGGCGATCCCGCCTCGGCCCTGCTCGAGGTGCTGGATCCCGAGCAGAACCACAGTTTCCGGGACAACTACCTGGGGGTGCCGTTCGATCTCTCCAAGGTGATGTTCATCTGCACCGCCAACGTGGCGGACACCATTCCCGGACCGCTGCGGGACCGGATGGAGCTCATCGAGCTGCCCGGCTACACCGACGAGGACAAGAAGGAGATCGCAAGGCGCTACCTGCTGCCGCGGCAGCTGCAGCAGAACGGACTCACCCCGGAGCAGTTCGCCATCAGCGACGAGGCTTTGCTGCGCATCATCCGCGAGTACACCCGGGAAGCGGGATGCCGCAATCTCGAGCGGGAGATCGGTGCGGTGGTGCGCCGGGCGGCGGTGGACATCGCCGAGGGCAAGTGCACCCGGGTGGAGATCGAGGCGGCGCAGATCCCGGACATTCTCGGGCCGCCCAGGTACGAAAACGAGGTCAAGATGCGCACCGCGCTGCCCGGTGTCGCAACCGGCCTCGCCTGGACCCCCTTCGGCGGCGAGATCCTGTTCGTGGAGGCGACCCGGGTGCCGGGCAAGGGCCAGCTCATCCTCACCGGCCATCTCGGCGATGTGATGAAGGAGAGCGCCCAGGCCGCCCTCACCCTGGTCAAGGCCCGCGCCGAGCGGCTCGGTCTCGACCCCGATCTGTTCGCCAACATCGACATCCATCTGCACGTGCCGGCGGGAGCGGTGCCCAAGGACGGGCCGAGCGCGGGAATCGCCATGTTCGTCGCCATCGCCTCCCTGCTCACCGGACGCAAGGTGCGGGCGGATGTGGCCATGACCGGCGAGATCTCGCTGCGCGGCCTGGTGCTGCCGGTGGGGGGCATCAAGGAAAAGCTGCTTGCGGCGGAACGGGCCGGCATCGACACCGTGCTGTTGCCCGCCCGCAACCGCAAGGATCTGCCCGAGGTGCCGGAGAGCGCCCGCTCGCGGCTCAACGTCGCCTGGTTGGAGACGGTGGACGACGCCCTCGAACAGGCGCTGCTCCCCGCCGCCGACCAGCCCGCCGTGGAGGCCGCCTGAGGATTGCGGCACCGTCCAGATCGGGAGGACAGCGTGGCCGAGGACCTCTACGCCCTGCTCGGTGTGCCCAGGAACGCGTCGGCGGAGGACATCCGCCGCGCCTATCGGCGTCTCGCCAAGCGCTATCATCCGGACTTCAACCCCGGCAACCGGGAGGCCGAGGAGCGTTTCAAGAAGATCTCGCAAGCCTACGAGATCCTCGGCGATCCCGAGAAGCGGGCGAAGTACGACCGCGGCGAGATCGACGCAAG
>JALSGW010000160.1 GCA_026982585.1 Alphaproteobacteria bacterium
CGCCTGGCATGGCATCGCGAGCGCGATGGCGGGCGCTTCGATGGAGAGGCCCGTCGGGATCTCGAGGCGCGGCTCTCGCGCCTCGAGGGACGGGTGGCAGCGCTAGAGCAGACCCTGGGCCTGACCAGCGGACACAAGCGCCGCTGCAGCACCTGCCTATGGTGGCAGCGGAAGGCAGCACAGGACGGGTACTGCTACCACGACTGCAGCCCTGACGAGCCGCGCCGCTGGACCTTTGCAGACCACTGCTGCGAGGCCTGGGAGCCGCTGGAGCGCGATCAGAGGCCCGCCGAGACGCCGTGAGCACCGACATCGAGCGCCTGGCCGAGGAGATTGCCCGCCGCCTGCACCAGGTGCCGGTGGCCGTGGACCTGTGGGGCGTGGCCGAGGTCGCCCGCTACCTGAAGGTCTCAGAACGCCAGGTGCGGGAGCGCTACGCGATCCGCCCCGACTTCCCGCCCGCCATCCGCCTCGGGGGCCGCGGGCCGCTGCGCTGGCGGGCCATCGAGGTCATCCGCTGGGCCGAGCGGCAGTTCCCGTACTCGCTGCGCGATGGCCGCCGCCGCGCTCAGTCCAGCCGCGCCGCCAGCTCCTCCACGGAAGGCGCGTAGTACACATCCAGCAGGATCCGCAGGTCGCGATGCCCGCTGATGCGGGCGAGCTCCAGCGGCCCGAAGCGCCGCGCCAGGCGCGTCAGGGCTTCCCGCCGCGTGTCGTGGAAATGCAGGTCCGTGATGCCGGCGCGCGCCTTGAGCCTGCGGAAGAGCGCATCGAGCTGCGAGGACTTGAGCCCGAACACCTTGCCGCCCTCGAACTCGAAGGCCCGCAGGTGATCGAGGATCGCCCGCGCCTGTGACGAAAGCGGCACGTCGCGCGGGTTGCCGTTCTTGGTCCGCGGCAGGTGCACGTGCGAGCCGTGGACGCGGTCCCAGGTGAGCCCCACGATCTCGCCTGCCCGCATGGCCGTCTCGAGGGCGAAGACGAAGGCCGCCGCGACCCGCTCCGTGACCGTCTCGGGTGGCCGATCCGGCTGCCAGCCTGCCGCCCACAGGATGCGCTCGACCTCCTCATCCGAGATGCGCCGCTGCCGGGCGGGCTGCTTCGGCGGCGGCTTGACGGTGCGCATCGGGTGCTCGGCGATCCAGTGCCACTCCTCCTGCGCGATCCGGAACGCGTGGCGGAGCAGTGTCCACTCCCGGCGTACGGTGGCCGCGGATACATCGCGGAGGCGGCGATCCCGCCAGGCGGCGATGTCGGGCGCGGCCAGGCGCTCGAGCGACACCTGGGCGAGCGGGTCGCGCAGCAGGATCCGGAGGCGGATGGCCTCCCAGCGGGCGCCGCGCTTCCTGGAGCTCACCTCGCGGGCGTAGCGCTCGAGGAGATCGGCCACGGTCTTGCCGGCGGCCGGCCGGTAGCGGCCCGCGTCGATCTCGATCTCGACCTGGCGGGCCCAGGCCTCGGCGGCCTGACGGGTGCGGCAGACGCGTGAGACGCGGATGCCGCGGCGCTGGATCTCGGCGCGCCACCCGGAGGCGATCTTGCGGATGTAGGCCATGCGAGCGTGCGGGATCGCGTGCGGGATATGTGCGGGACGGGAAACGGCGCCCTGCGGTAAGTCTGTGTATCTACTGCGGCGCAGTCTAGGCCGAAAATGCGCCGCCCGCAAGAGAAAACGCCCGCAACCTCAAGCGGTTACGGGCGCTTTCGGGCTGTCGGATGGTGCCGGAGGGGAGACTCGAAGAGGCCTACATATCAAACCGTTATCAATGCTCCTGCGTGCAGCGCGCGAGTCCTATCTGTAGGTAAGTCTGCCTGCCTCGCCCTCTCCATGCACTTGGCTCATCATAACGCATGAGCTGCGCAAGGGCTCGTGGCCATAAACCGAGATGCCATGAAATTGGGCAATTCGCCACCCCCACCAAATCTGCGCAGCCTCGTGGCGTGGCGCACCGATCAACCCGCAGAAAGCATCGGGCGAGCAACGGTAGCGGCTACGCTCGTTCGTGAGGCCGGAAGCTTAGTCGAAGCGCTTGGACGCTATTGGCTCAACAGGGAACGCACACGCCAGACGTTCCAGGTCCTGCTCCGAGGGGCCAGGCGCCTGTCGGCGTCCTGCGCCCTTGGAGATTAGCGCTTTGGCTGCGGGCGCGAGGCGGCTTCGCTCCACTCCCTGAGCGCGACCACCTGGTCGTCGCAGGCTTCCAAGGCCTCGCGCAGGCGTATGGCGTGCTCGACCAGGTCGCGGTAGGTGCGCCCCCGCCACGCCGGCCGCTCGCAGGGCTCGAGCAGCTCGGCCGGCGGCCGAACGTAGACCGTCTCGGTCTTGACGACCGGCTTACTGGAGCAGCCGGCCGACAGGATCAGGCAGGGGACGATCCAGGCAGCCCTCATCGGGGATCTCCTTCAGCGCGGCCCTGAGCCGCTCGACCTCGCGCCGGCGGGCGGCCTCCTTGCGGCGGAGGTCGCCCAGCAGCCGCAGTGCCCGCCTGCGCTCCTCCCATGCGGCCTCGAGCTGCGCCTGCAGCGACCGCTGCTCGGCACGCAGCATGGCGATCTCCGCGGCATAGGTCGCCGCCCGGTTCTCGGCCGAGCGCACCCACAGCACCAGGCCGGCGGCCGCGACCACCACGGCCCCGAGCAGGCCGAGCTTGAGCCAGCGGCCGCCGACCAGCTTGCCCGCCCAGTCCAGGAAGCCAAGCCAGATCATGCGCTCCCCTTCTGCGGCCCGGACCGCACGTAGAGCCCGAACCAGGCCGCGGCGCCACCCCAGATCGTCGACACGAAGGCCGCCTGGGTGCCGGACGGGTCGGGCAGGTGCATGAACCACTCCGCCACATGCCAGCTCATCACCCCGTAAAGGGCGATCATGAGCCGCGGCACGACGCGCCAGGCGTCGAAGACCTCGGCAGCTGCCAGAAGTCTGTCCCTCACCGCCATCGGTCCCAGATCCGAAGCGCCATGAAGACGAGCGCGCCGATGACGCCTAGCAGGATTCCGCCCAGCATGAGCAGCGAGGTCTTCATCTCATTCCTTACGCCACCGCCGCATCAGGCGACGTGCGTGCAGCCAGGGGCGAGCCCTTGCCATGCCGTGCCACAGGACCGCTCGGTCGCCCTTGGTAAGGCCGTCGAAGCCGAGCCAGTCCAGCGGCCACCGCGGTGGCCGCCTGAGGCTCGAGAGGCGCAGATCCGTCGGGAAGGCGATCACACAGCCCATCTCAGTCGCCCATCAGCAGCAGGACCAGCACCACAGCCCACAGCGCGGCGATGAGGATTACCTGCGCCTCGTCCGCGGCCACTCATGCGCACTCCCGAAGCCCGGGCATGTAGCCCGTCCCACGGCAGATGGTGAGCACCTGGTGGCGGTACTCCGTCTCCGACAGGCCCAGGTGCACCCATCG
>JALSGW010000161.1 GCA_026982585.1 Alphaproteobacteria bacterium
TGCGCGACAATCTCTGGACCGGCAACGGCAAGGCCGAGCTGGCCCTGCGCGGCGCCGTCACCGCCCTCCTCCTGCAGGCCGCCCCGAGGCGCCATCCGCTGAGCGGCTCCCTCCATGCCCCGCGCCTGCGCGCCCCGGCACCCTGGCGCCGCGCCCTCGAGAGCCTGCCGCCGGGCTTCTCGGGCCGGCTCACCACGGCCCCCTAGGCCGCCTCGGCCCTCAGAGGGCGCGGGCGAAGGCGACCAGCTCGAGCTCCTTGCGGCGACCGTCCGCGTATTTCTTGACCCGCTTGACCCAATGGCCGAGCGCCGGCGCCCAGTACCAGATGTGGGTGCGGGTCACCTCCTCGGTCTCGGGGTCGAAGCGCTTGCAGACCACCTTGAACACCTCGAAGGTGCCCGCCGGCACCTCCACGCTGCGCGGGCGGTTGACCCGGCAGCGCCAGTTCTCGCTGTAGCGCCGCTCGATGCCGCGCCGTTTGTCGAGGCGGCGGTAGTCGATGGTGATGCGGCTGCGCTTGCGGTAGGCGAGCGGCCAGAGCTCCCCCTCCACCCGCACCGATTCGGCCCAGCCGCGGCTGCGCCGGCCCTCGAAGGCGACCATGGGGATGAAGGGATCCCGCTTCTCGAAGCGGAAGCCCTCCTCGGTCACCCACAGCACGCGGCCGTCGCGCACCGCCACCACCTCCCGCACCGCCCGCTCCCCCTTTTCGTTGCGGTAGACGAAACGGTCGCCGGGCCGGTAGACGGGCGGCCCCTCGGAGACGGTTGCGGGAAGCTGCGGCCGGCCCGCCCCGGCGCAGCCGGCGAGCAGCAGCACAAGCAGCGCATAGGCTCCACGCGATGCGGTTCGGATCATGACACCACTCCCTCGCAGGCGGGTTGCAGGACCTCGGACAGACGGTGCGCAAGCCCTCCCCGGCGCACGCAGGCGCGGAAATCGTGGCCGCAGCCGGCGAGCTCCTCGAGGCGGAGGTCCGGGCGCAGCCCCAGAGCCGCCGCGGTGCGGCGCAGGTGGGCGATCCAGCGATGCGCCCGCTCGCGGCGGTGGATCCCCTGCCGGCGGTCGAGCCAGGGATGGCGGCGCAGGTGGGGATCCGCTTCCACGTCCCGCTCGCCCACGAACAGCCGCAGGGGCAGCTGGAGGAAGGCGGCGGCATCGAAGCGGAGGTCGGCAAGGCGCGGATGGGGCGCGAGGCCGTAGGGAAAGCGCCGGGCCTGGGTGAGCCAGGTGTACCAGCCGGCGGCGGCGAGGGTGAGGGTGCGGATGCGGTCCGGATAGGCGAGGGCGTAGCGGTGCGCGAACTGGGCCCCGCCCGAGAAGCCGAACAGATGGAATCGTTCCACCGCGAGCGCGTAGCGGGCGGCGAGTTCGGCGAGCATGCCCTCGAGCAGGAGATCGGCGCGCAGCCCGCGCCGGCCCAGGCACTGGTAGTCGGGGCAGCTGTCGCGGGCGAAGAGCGGCGCGAGCAGCACCGTGCCGGCCTTCCGGGCCGCCTCGTGGAAGGCGCGCGCCTGTTCTGCGGCGTTGCGGGAGATGCCGTGCACCACCACCAGCACCGGCGCCCCCGGCCGCGGCTCGGCACCGGCGAGGAGATAGGGATGGCGGTCCGCAAACCGCCGCCAGACCGGTCCGTCCGCGCTCATCCCACCACCTCCAGCCGCACCTCCTCCCGCTCCCGCAGCCGGCCGTCCGCAAGCTGCAGCACCCGATCGGCGTGGTGCAGCAGGCTGCGGTCGTGGGTGGCGAACAGCAGGGTGCCGGGATGGGCGGCGAGCAGTTCCCACAGCCGCTTGCGCAGTTCGCCGTCGAGGCCGGCCTCGACCTCGTCGAGCAGCAACAGCCGCGGCCGCGCGAGCAGGGCGCGGATGACCGCAAGCCGCATGCGTTCGCCGGCGGAAAGCCGCTCCGGACGGACGCGCACCCGCCGCCCGGCGGCGATCCCCTCGGCCCAGGCGGGAAAGCCCAGGGCGGCGAGCAGCTCCACCAGCCGGCCCTGCTCCTCCCCCTCCCCCTCGACGCCGTAGCTCAGCATGTCCTCGAGATGTTCGCCCAGCAGCGGCACCGCCTCGCCGGCATAGGCCACCGCCCGGCGCCGGGCGGCGGGACGCAGCCGCTGCAACTCCTCCCCGTCGATGCGGATCCGCCCCGCGCTCGGCGCGCGCACCCCGGCGAGCAGCAGCAGGAGGGTGGTCTTGCCGGCGCCGGAGGGACCGAGCAGGGCGGCCCGGGCGCCGGCGGGGAGGCTGAAGGACACCTTCCGCAGCGGACCGCAGGCGAGCCCGCGCACCTGGAGCGCGCCGCCGCCCGCGGGCAGCTCGCGCCGGCCGCGGCGGCGCGGCGGCAGCGCGAACAGGGCGTCGACCCGCTCCGCCGCCACCTGGGCCGCGCTCGCATATTCCACCACCCGGGCCAGCTCGCGCAGGCGGGGGGCGAACAGGCCGGTGAGCAGCAGGGCGGTGAGCAGCATGCCGGGGGTCAGCTGCGCCGCCCCCGCCACCGCCACCGCGAAGGCCAGGGTGAGGGCGGGCACGGCATAGCTTCCCGCCTCCGCCACCGCCCGCAGCCGCGCCACCGCGGCGGCGCGGCGGAAGGTCTCGGCGAGCAAAACCCGGCTCCAGCGCTCGAGCCGCCGCTGCTCGCGCAGCTCGCGGGCGAAGGCGGCGATGGTGGCGCGGGCGCGCAGCCGCTCCGCCATCCGCTGCACCAGCCGCGCCCGCAGGCGGCGCAGGCGCCGGGCCGAATCCCGCAGCCCGCGGCCGGCCGCCCATCCCATCGCCGCCAAAAGCCCAAGGCCGGCCACGAGCAGCAGCGCCAGCTGCGGCACCAGCACCGCCAGGGCGATCAGGGTGGCGGCCACCGCCACCCCGCTCGCCGTCAGCCGGGCGAGACCGCGCGCGAGCCACAGTCTGAGGGCGCTCATGTCGCCGGTCAGGCGCAAGAGCAGCGCCCCCTCCCGGCAGGGCAGCGGATGGTCGGGCGAAAGCCGCAGCAGATGGGCGAACAGGGCCGTGCGCAGCTCCTGCACCCAGCGGTGGCCGAGCTGCTCGCTGGTGCGGGTCTCGAGATAGCGCAGCGCCGCGCTCGCCCCGGCGAGCAGGAGCAGGCCGGCGAACACCGTCCCGGTCGCGCCCGCAGCCTTGCTGTCGGCGAACAGCAGGTCGAAGCCGCGCCGGGTGAGGTGGGCGGCGGCCACCGCCACCCCGGCCTGGAGCAGGCCCAATCCGGTCAGCGCGAGCAGGCCGCGCCCCACGCCCCCGCCGCCCGCGCGCGGCAGCAACGGCCAGCGCCAGCTCATGAGACGGGCTGCGGCAGCTTGAGACCCGAGGCCAGGGTCTCCGGGGTCTCGACCGGCCGCCCGAGCGCCCGCACCGCCTCCTCCATCGCCAGCGGCGAACAGGCGATGCGGCCGCTCACCAAAACCGGCCCCAGCCCCGCCGCCTCCAGCCAGCGCACGGCCCCCACCGCCCCCATGGAGTCGCCGGCGGCCAGCACCACCGCGTCGACGCGGCGGCGGAAGGGCTCGCCCTGGAGCAGGGCGGCGGTGTCCTTGAACAGCAAACCGTCCGCCACCTCCACCACCAGCCGCTCCGCACCCGCCGCCGCGGCCGCATGCCACAGCCGCAAAAAGACCTCCTCGAGCTCGTCCCCGCCGAGGCCGCAGGTGGAGGGCAGGCCGAGATCGGTGAAGTCGTAGACCGGCTGGGCGCCGGCATCGAGCAGCGCGAAACGGTCGCCCCCGCTTCCGGTGCCGGTCGCCTTCACCGCCGCCACCCGCCGGCCGAGGCGGCGGTAGCCGCGCACGAGGGCCGCGGCGGTGGTGGTCTTGCCGGCGTTCATGCCGGTCCCGACCACCGCCACCGTGAAGGGCACCGCGGCCGGCTTCCCCGCTCCCGTCTCGCCGAGGGGGGCGAAGCGGCGCAGGGACAGCGGCCGGCCCTCCGCGTCGGCGAGCAGGCCGATGGGGGCGATGCGGGTGGGCCTGCGGGTGCGGTCGTGGCGGCGCAGACAGCGGCCGGCCAGGCCGCCGGCGGCGATCAGCTCACAGGGGGCGAGATCCTCCGGCACCGCCGCCTCGAACTGGTCGCTGGCATAGCGGGCGCCGAACGCCAGCACCAGCTCGTCGCCGGCAAACAGCCGCGCCTTGCGCCCGCAGGGCAGCTCCAGGCGGCGGTGGTGGCCGAGCTCGAGCAGCCGCGCGAGCAGCAGATCCCCGGCGCGCGGGCGCGGATCCGGCGCCGGCAACAGCCGCACCGCCTGCGTCAGCTCCACGTGACGGGTCACATAGGCGCGCTTGGCGCGCCGCAGCCGGGCCGGGTCCAGCGGCACCCCCGGCGCGCCGCGGCCCTCCGGCAGCGCCGGATCCCCGAGCCGTTCGACGACTTCCGCGCGTGCTCCGGTGAACATGCTCGCACCCTCTCCTCGCCTTCGCCCGACACCCCGATAGCGGCTCAAGGTTGCCAAAGCCTTGCCGGCCGGCTTTGGGCCGCACACCGGGGTGCTGTGTTCGAGGAGAAAACGGAGCGGCGGCGGCTTTCTTCCGTCCGCTCAGGAGGAAGACGGATCGCATTTGAGATAAGCGAAGCGGGGATCGTCCGCAGGCGGCCCCTCGAGCGGCGGCTCCGGGCGCCAGGCCACCACCTCCTCGATGCGGCGGGCGAGGGCGAAGTCCTTGTCGGTGATCCCGGCCGGCCGGTGGGTGCGCAGACGCACCTCCACCCATCCCCAACCGGCGCGGATCTCGGGATGGTGCCAGGCCGCCTCGGCGAGATGGCCCACCGCCCCGACCACGAGCAGCGCCCCCTTCCAGCCGTGGATGCGAAAGCGCCGGCACAGCACGCCCTCCTCGAGACGCCAGCGGGGCAGCTCCCGCCGCAGCCGCGCCCTCACCTCCTCCTCGCCGTAGACCCGAAGCTCCGCCCGTGCGCTCATCCTCAGCGCCTCCCCTCCCAGGCACCGATCCGCCCATCCCTTTCTTTACAGGCGCGATCCGGATCGGCCAAAGAGGGGAGCGGGACCCTCCGCTCCAGCCTCGCCGCCATGCGCCGCCGCATCGCCCTGCTGCTCGCCCTCTTCCTCCTCGCACCCCTCGCCGCCCCGGGCCGGGATGCGCCGCCTGCAGGGCTGGATCCCCTCTACGCCTTCGCCGCCTTCCTGCTCGACCGCCCCCTCACGGCGGCCGAACGGGGCCGGCTCGAGGCGGCCGCAGCACGGGCCGATCACGCGGCCCTGCAACAGGAGCTCGCCGGATTCGCCGAGGCGATGGCGCAACTGGAGACCCTGCCTCATCCGCTCCTCAAGATCCAGGCGCGCCAGCAGATCCTGGCCCGGGTCCACCTGGAGGCCGGGCCGTTCTCTCCCGAGCCGTGGCCGGAGCTGCTGCGGCTGCTGCAGGAAGCGAATCCGGTGATCGCCGTCGATCCCGCCGCCGGGGTGGTGATCACCCGCCAGGATCTCGAGGCCTTCCTCGCCTACGACGCCTTCCTCGCCGAGCTGGCCGGCACCGCCCCGAGCTTTCCCGCGGCGCTGCGGCCGCTGCTCGTGCAGGCGCTGGCCCAGGCGCTCGCCCAACGACAGCCCTGGGCCCAGGCCTTCCCCCAGATCACCGTCGCCTGGGCGCTCACCCGCATGGCCTGGGGGCAGCTCACCCCCGCCCAGCAGGCGGCGGTGGCGCTGCAGCTCCGGGAGGCGGCGCGCCGGCTCGCGCCGCCCGGCGGCGGGGCGCCGATGACCATGGAGGAGCTGGGCGCGGCCCTGTCCCGCAACCGGCTCTTCAACGACATTTTCATGCAGAACATGCAGAACCTCTGGGACAACATGCCCCAGCTGCCGCCGCCCTGAGGCGCGGCGCGCTCGGGTCCGGATCGGGACCGGCCGCGCGCATCCCCGTGCGGTTGGGCCGCTTCCTTTCCGAGCGCCGGTGCGGGCCAGTGGTCGGCCTGCCGCCGCTTTTGCGCGGCCGGTGCGGTTTCCGCGGCGGCGATGGGTGCGGCCGGTGCGCGGGCCTGTGGTCAGTCGACGTAGTATTTGGTGGTCTTGCCGTAGTAGCGGCCCACGTCGCCGTAGCCGTACTGGGCGTGTTTCTTGAGGTCCACCATGGAGAACACCGCCCCCGCCGGCTCGACGCCGATCGCCCGCAGCATCTGCACGCTGTCCGCGGCCGCCGCCTCCTCGGTCTCGCCCCAGCGGATCACGAACACCACCTTGTCCGCGAGCAGGGCGGCGAGGCGGGCGTCGGTGACGCTCGCCACCGGGGCGGAGTCCAGCACCACCAGATCGAAGTGCTCCCGCGCCCAGGCCATGAGCTCCTGCAGCTTGGGGCTCTCGAAGACGTCGGTGGGGTTGGTGGTCTGGCCCTTGACCGGCAGGAAGTAGAGGCCGGTCTCGGTGTCGTGCTGGATCGCCTCCTCGAGGCTGCGCTCGCCTGTGACATATTCGACGATGCCCGTGCCGGGCTGCCAGCCGAGCTCCCGGTGCACGCTCGGGTGGCGCAGGTCGAGGTCGACCAGCAGCACCCGTTTGTGGGAGCGGGCGGCGAAGAAGGCGAGGCTGACGGCGATGGTGGTCTTGCCCTCCTCGGGCAGGGAGGAGGCCACCATCACCACCTTGGGCGGCCGGTCGGCGCTGCCCAGCTTGAGGCCGGTGTAGATGGCGCGGATCGCCTCGGCGTAGGCCGAGAGCGGCTTGTCGATGAGGTAGCGGAACGGTTTGGCGCCGCGGCGCAGCTTGAGCAGCGGCACCCGGGCCAGGGTGGGCAGGCCGAGCAGGGCCTCCACCTCCTTGGCGCTGCGCAGGCGGCGGTCCATGCGCTCGAGCAGGATGGCGGCGAAGGAGCCGATCAGGAAGAACAGGCCGAAGCCGATGGCGGCGAACAGTTTGGGCCCCGGCGAGCTGGGTGATGCCGGCGGCTGGGCCTTGGTGACGATGCGCACCTCCGGCTCGACGATCTCCTGCTGCTCCCGGGTCTCCTGGTAGCGGCGCAGGAAGTCCTGGTAGAGCTGGCGCTTGGTCTCCGCCACCCGCTCGAGCTCGCGCAGCTCCACCTCCAGCTCGCGGTTGGCCACCGTGCGCTCCTTGACCCCGGCGAGCTGGGCCTCGAGGGCGGCGACGCTGGCCGCGAGCCCGCGCACGTCGATCTCCAGGGTCTTGACGATGCGGTTGATCTCGGTGCGGATTTTCTTCTGGAGGTTGGCCTTCTCCCGCCGCAGCTGCTGCATGCGCGGGTGTTTCTCGCCGTAGAGGGTGGAGAGCTCCGCCTCCTGGCGCAGGAGTTCGGTCTCCTCGTTGCGCAGGGCGGCGATGATCGGCGAGGCGGCCACCTCCGGCACCGAATCGAGGCTGCCGTCGCCCTGCTGCAGCTTGCGCACCTCGGCGAGGCGGGCGCGCTTGTCGGCGAGCTCGGTCCTGAGCCGGATGAGCTCGCGGTTGAGCTCGGCCAGCTCCTGGTCGCTCAGCGTCGGCCCCTCCGCCTCCGCCGCCACCAGCCCGTTCTCGGCCCGGAAGCGCTCCACCGCCTCCTCGGCCTGGCGCACCTCCTCCTTGAGCGTCTGGAGCCGTTCCTCGAGCCACAGGCTCGCCCGGTTGGTGGCGAGCAGCTTGGTCTTGAGGTGGTCCTCGACGAACATCTCGGCGATGCGGTTGACGATCCGCGCCGCCTTCTCCGGATCCTCGGCGGTGAAGGCGATGCCGATCACGTAGGATTGATCGCCGAGGATCTCGAGGCTGGCGCGAAAGCGCCCGAGCGCGATCTCGCGGCCGCGCCGCTCCGCCTCCTCGGGGGTGAGCACCCGCGGCGGCTCGGCCAGCCCGAGGGCGACCAGCCAGTCGCGCGGCACGAAGCTGAGCACCGCCGCCAGCCCCTCGCGGGGGGTGGTGGGCGCCACCCCCTCGGGCAGACCGGCATAGGGGTTGAACTCGGGATCGTCGAACAGCCCCAGATCCTCCATCACCCGGGCCTGGAAGCTGCGCGACTGGAGCAGCCGGATCTGGGTGACGATGGTGCTCGGCTCGGCGGGCAGGCCGGTGACCACCGCCTCGATCTGGTCGAGGTAGTTGGGCTGGCGCGGATCGAACACCAGCTCCGCCTCGGCGGTGTAGCTGGGCGGGATCTGCAGCCCCACCGCGGTGGTCAGCACGGTGCCCGCCACCACCACGCCCAGCACCAGCCACTTGCGGCGGCGCAGGATGCTGAACACCCCGCTCACCTCGAGGCTCTCGCCGCCATCGAACAGCCGCTGTTCGAGATCGATCGGTTGTGCGCGCGTCATTTCTGGAGCTTCCGACTTGACGAGGCGTCCTCCAGGACCCCCTCGCGGCCCTTCTCCCACCTCCTCCCCTCGCCGCACGCCCCGGCAAGGAGCAGGGTGCCGCTCTCATCTCGCACGCCTTCCCGGCTCAGGCAACGGCTTCTCGCCCGGCTACGTACCCACAAACGCCCGCCCGCTCCGAAGCTGTATGGGGGTACCGACCGCCCCCCTCCATCCCGCCTCCGGCCCACAGCCCGCCTTGCCCCGCCCACCCCGGGTTGATAGCGAGGGGATGCGGCCGTCGCACGGCAGCCTTTCCGCAGCCAGGATTCGTTCCATGTCCCGCGCCTGTGCGCTCCTCCTCGCCCTGTGGCTCGCAGCCCCCGGCATCCCCTCGCCCGCCTGGGCCCAAAGGACCATCGTCCTCGGCTTCGACGGACTCGACCCCAGGCTCACCGAGCGCTGGATGGCCGCGGGCAAGCTGCCCCATTTCGCCCGGCTCAAGGACCGGGGCTCCTACCAGGTGCTGCCCACCACCAACCCGCCCCAGTCGCCGGTCGCCTGGGCCAGCTTCGCCACCGGCCTCGCCCCGGCGGCGCACGGGCTGTTCGACTTCCTCGCCCGCAACCCGGACACCTATGCGCCCGAATACGCCATCGCCCGGCTGCGGCCGCCCGGGCGCGTGCTCGAGCTGTGGGGCTGGCGGCTGCCGCTCGCGGCGCCGGTGGTGGAGAGCGGGCGGGCCGGCACCCCCTTCTGGATCACCGTCGAGCGCCGCGGCCTGCCGGCCTCGGTGCTGCGGGTGCCCACCACCTATCCGCCCGATCCCATCACCCGCATGCTGGCCGGCATGGGGGTGCCGGATCTGCTCGGCACCCAGGGCACCTACACCCTCTACAGCACCGCGCCGCCCGCCCGCCGCGGCGGCCAGGGCCGCTGGGTGCGGGTGGAGGCGCGCGAGGGGCGGATCGAGACCGTGCTTGCGGGCCCGCCCCATCCGCTCGGCGGCGGACCGCTCACCGTGCCCCTGTCGATCGCCGAGCGCGGCCCCGGCCGGGTTGCGATCACCCTCGGCGGAAAGGAGCTGGAGCTCGCCCAAGGAGCGTGGAGCGACTGGGTGGAGGTGGCCTTTCCCTATCTCGGGCTGTTCGCGGTGCGCGGGCTTGTGCGCCTCTATCTGGTGGAGGGCTTTCCCGAGCCGACCCTCTACCTCTCCCCCATCCAGATCGATCCCGAAAAGCCCGCCGTGCCGCTGTCCTCGCCTCCGGACTACGCCGCCGAGCTCGCCGCCCGCATCGGCCGCTACCACACCATCGGCATGCCCGAGGAGACCTCCTCCCTCAACGCCGAGGACCTCCCGGATGCGGCCTGGCTCGCGCTGGTGCGCACCATCCTCGCCGAGCGCGAGGCCATGCTCTATGATCTCCTCGCCCGCCAGAAGACGGGGCTGATCGCGGCCGTCTTCGTCCAGCCCGACCGGGTCCAGCACATGTTCTGGCGCGGCCTCGACCCCCTCCACCCGCGCCATGCCGACACCGATCCCGCCGTGCGCGACGCGGTGCTGTGGATCTACCAGGAATCCGACCGCATCCTCGGCGAGGTGCTGGCGCGCATGGGCCCCCGGGACCGGCTGATCGTCCTCAGCGACCACGGTTTCACCGACTACCGGCGCAGCGTGCATGTCAACCGCTTGCTGCTCGAGGGCGGCTGGCTGCGCCTGAAGGCGGGCGCGCGATCCTCCGAGCCGCCCTTCCGCGCCGTCGACTGGCCCCGCACCCGCGCCTACGCCCTCGGCTTCAACGGCATCTTCCTCAACCGCCGCGGGCGCGAGGCGCTCGGGGTGGTGGACGAGGCGGAGGCCGAGGCGCTCAAGGAGGAGATCCGCACGGCGCTCCTCGCCCTCACCGACCCCCGCACCGGAGCGCGGGTGGTGCAGGCGGTCTACGACGGCGATGCCCTCTATGCGGGACCCTACCGGGAGCGGGCGCCCGATCTGGTGGTGGGCTTCGCCCCGGGCTACCGCGCCTCCTGGCAGACCGCCCTCGGCGGGGTGCCGGAGGGGCCGGTGGTGGTGGACAACGACCGCAAGTGGAGCGGCGACCATCTCATCGATCCCGAGGCGGTGCCGGGGGTGTTGTTCACCAGCTTCCCCCTCGAGGTGCCGCTGTCCGGCCTCGCGGCGGTGGGCGGGCTCGTGCTGCGGGCGCTGGAGGCGCAGCACCCCGGCCTCGCCGCCGCGGCCCCGCCGCCGCCCGAGCGCGGCTGGCTCGACCTCCCCGCCCCCGCGCTCGCCGCCCTCGACGGCGCCCTCGCGCCGCTGCCGCCCTTGGGGCGGCTCGTGCTGTGGTCGGCCCTGGCGGCTGCCCTCTCCATGCTGCTCTACCGGCTGCTCTCGCCGCAGCGGCGGCTCCATGCGCTCGCCGAGCGGGGCCGGGAGCTGCAGCGGCGGCTGCGCGCCTTCGACGGCGAGCTGGGGGCGCTGTGGCCGCTGCTGGGCCGAAGCCTCGCCGTCTCCTTCGCCCGCCTCGCCCTCACCCTGCCGGCGGCGCTCGCCGCGAGCCTGCCCCTGCTCGCGGTGTTGGCCTTCCTCTCCAACCGCTTCGACGCCCGGCTGCCGGAGGTGGGCGAGCCGGTGGAGGTGCGGATCGTGCCGGATCCGGGCCGGCCGCCGCCGCCCGTGCGCTGGACGGGCGGGGAGGTGGAGCGTCTCGCCCCGGACCGCTTCCGCCTGAACTGGCCGGCCCCGGAGCGGCCCCTCGCGCTTTACGATTCGGACGGCACCCTGCTGCTCCGGCTGCCGCTCGCGGCACCGGTGCGAGAGATCGCCGAGCGGGCCTGGTGGAACGCCCTGATCGGCAATCCCGCCGGCTATCTGCCGAGCCCGGGCACCCTCGCCGCCGTCGAGCTCGCCCTGCCGCGGCCGGACTTCCTGCCCTTCGGGCCCGACTGGCTGCGCGGCTGGCTGGCGCCGGCGCTCGCCGTCATGCTGCTCGCGTCGCTCGGGCTCAAACTCCGCTGGCGGCTGCGCTGAGGGAGGGAGAGGGATGCGACGTCGGTGGCTTTGGGCTGCGCTTTTCCTCCTGCTCGCCTGGGGCGGGCTGCACCTCGTCAACCTGGCGCGGCTCGACCTCGCTCCCTTCGCCGCCGGGGTGGCGGAGATCGAAAAGCGGCTTGCCGACGGCCTGCCGCGGGCGCGGCCGGAGTACGAGGACTATGTGCTCGCCACCCTGCCCCCCAACCCCCGCAACGGTCCGGTCTGGCGCCTGGACCGGCTGGTGGCCCAGGCGCGGGTGCTCGAGGACACCCGGCCGCCCGCGGCCGAGACCCCGCTCTATGCCATGGAATTCGACGCCATGGACCTCGCGCCGGTGGGCCTCGAGGCGAGGCTCGAAGACGGCCGGCTCCTCCTCACCGCCACCGAGGGCGGCTTTCTGGCGGCAGATGGACTGGCGCTGCCCAAGGACGACATCGGCCAGATCGCGATCCGGCTGCGCGCGGAAGGGGGACGGTCCTTCCGCCTCGCCTGGCGCGGCGAGGGACCGGAGCCCGAGGGCCGGGCGCGGTGGCGGCACCGTTTCGACCTCAACTTCCGCAGCCTCGGCCGCTTCGAGACCTACCGCATCGACGCCCGCAACATCCTCAAGCGCGGGCTGCGCCCCGGCGAGCGGCTGACGCGGCTCTATCTCCTCCCCTCCGACGCGCCCGGGGCGCGGGTGGAGATCGACTGGATCCGCTTCTACGGGCGCAGCGCCCGCTACGCCCAAGCCCCGCGCGGGCGCAGCAGCGAGACCATCGCCGGGGTGGTGCGGCCGGTGCTCTACATGTGGCCGGAGCAGCGGATCGCCTTCAAGCTGCGGCTGCCCGAGGAGGGGGCGCGCTTCGAGGCGGCGCTCGGGGTTGTCTACGGCAACCGGCCGGTGCGCTTCGAGCTGGCCCTTCGGACCGCCGCGGGCGAGCGGCGCCTGCTCGCCGCGCGCACGGTGACGGACGCCGAGGCCTGGCAGCCGCTCGCGGTCGATCTCTCCGCCTTCGCCGGCCTCGCGGTGGAGCTCGAGCTCGCGGTGCGCGGCGCGCGGGACAATGTGGCGCTGTGGGGCGATCCCACCGTCTGGGGCCGGCCTGTGCGGCCGCTGCGCATCATCTGGATCGTCGAGGACACCCTCCGGGCGGAGTCCCTCTCGCTCTACGGCAACCCGCGCAAGACCAGCCCCTTCAAGGACAGGCTCGCCGAGCGGGCGGTGGTGTTCGCCCGCGCCTTCGCCCAGGCCACCAAGACCCGCCCCTCCGCCGCCTCCTACCTGACCGGCCTCTATCCCACCGCCACCAACCTGTGGCACTTCGGCGACGTGCTCGACGAGCGCTATCTCACCCTGGCGGAGATCCTGCGCGCCCAGGGCTTCGCCACCGCCGCCTTCATCCAGAACGGCAACGTGGGCGCCTACGCCGGCCTGCACCAGGGCTTCGGCCAGCTCCTCGACGAGACGCGCATGGGCCAGGACACGGAACGGCTGCTGCTCGGCGCCGAGGTGTGGGAGTGGCTCGCGCGCCAGCGGCAGCGGTCGTTCTTCCTCTACCTGCACCTGCTCGATCCGCATGCCCCCTACGATCCGCCGCCCGCCTACCGGGACGAGCGCATGGACCGGGGAACGCCGGTGGCGCCCAATCCCACCTTCGACCCGCCCTGGGTCGCGCGGCCCACCCGGGAGGGGCGGCTCGCCCGCTACGAGGCCGAGATCCGCCGCAACGACGCCCTGCTCGCGCGGTTTTTCGCGCGCCTGGAGGAGGAGGGGCTGGCGGCGGAGACCCTGGTCATCCTCGCGAGCGACCACGGCGAGTTCATGGGCGAGCGGGGTCTGCTCGGCAATCCGCTCTGGGACCACGAGCCGCCCTCCTACACCCAGGTGAGCCAGGTGCCGCTGGTGTTCGTCGCCCCGAAGCGCTTTCCCGGCGGGCGGCGGATCACCACCCCGGTGCAGCTGGTGGACATCGTCCCCACCCTGCTCGAGCTCGCCGAGGTGCCGCGCGAGGGGCTCATCCTCCACGGCCGCTCGCTCCTCCCCCTGCTCGAGGGGCGCGAACAGGCATGGCCGGAGCGGGTGGTGCTGGTGGAGGAGCCGACCGCCATGGAGCGGCGGGATCCCTGCGCCTGCGGCTCGCTGATCTCCGCCGACTGGCAGCTGCTCGGCTCGCCCTGGGCGTTCAAGCGCAGCTGGCTGGTGGTTCCGGATGTGATCACCTGGCTGCTCACCCACGCGCGGCGGCTCGAGGCCGGCGCCAGCGCCCGCCTCGACCTGCCGCTGCTCGCGGATCTGCGCCTGCGCTGGGCGCACCGCGGCTGGATGGGACGGCTGCGGGACCTCAACCTCGCCACCGCCGCGGGCATATCCGGCGGTGGGGGCGGCGGTGCGGTGGTGGATCCCGCCACCCTGGAACGGCTGCGGGGTCTCGGCTATGTGCAATGAGGATCGCCCGCGCGCGCTGCGGCGGCTTTTGATTTTGATGATGAGGGGGGAGACGCCGGACCGATGATCGCCACCGCCCTTCCCTCCGCCCCCGCAGGGGGGCTTCCGGCCGCGGCACGGGGCTCCGGCCTCAAGCGCGCGCTCGCCCTGCTCGTCAGCTTCGAGCTCTGGTTCGCCCTCGCCCTCTACGCCAACTCCTACAAGCTCCTGATCGGCTACCAGCCGCCCGTCGACGAGAACATCATCCTCGCCGGGGTCACGGTGCTGCTGGCGATCCCCATCCTCCTGCGCGAGGGTCTCCATCTCCGCGCCCTGCCCACCATCCTCGCCTTCGCCCTGTTCGTGGCCTGGGCGGCGTTCAGCTTCGCCTGGACGCCCTCGCGCAAGCTGGCGCCGGTGACGCTCACCTATTACCTCACCTTCCTGCCCTGGGCGCTGATCGGCGCGTCCTTCGTCCTCGCCGCCAATCGCGAGCGCTGTCTCCGCTTCCTGCTGATCGTCTTCTGTCTCTCCCTGTTCCTGTCCGGTTACGGTTTGTGGATCTATCTGACGGAAGGAAATTTCAAATACTATGTGCAGACGGTGTGGGAGGTGAAGGCGGCTTATCAGCTTTGGAGCTATGCCACGGCGTCGGGCGCCGTGATCGGATTCTTCTTCGCGATTTACGCGAAGTTCATGAGCTGGCGGCAGATCGCGTTTTTCTCCGGGTTCGCGGTCATGATTTCGTTCTTGTTCGTATCCGCGAGTCGGGGGGCCCTGATCGGCACGCTGCTCGCCTGTCTGCTGTTCGTGCTCTTCATGCCCTGGCGTCTTTCCCGGGGGCGGTTCGAGCTGTCGCGCGCCCAGCTGGTGGCGGCGGTGCTCGGTCTGTCGGCCTTGGGGTTCGCGGCCTATGCCTTTGTGGCCGGGTTGGAGTTCGAGACCATCAACCGTTTTCGCTCGCTGCTGCGGGAGGCGGCCAATCCCGAGCTGTTGCTGCGCCCGAACCGGTTTCGCTACTACGAACAGGCGGTGGAACTGTTTTTGCGCTATCCGCTGATCGGCACCGGGCTCGACGGCTTCAGCCTCTTCACCAAGGGGCGGGAGGTCTACGGCACCCATCCCCACAACATCTTCCTGGAGGCGGCGGCCAATCTCGGCATCGTCGGGCTCGGGCTGCTGGTGCTGTTCTTCTGGACGGCGGTGCGGCATCTGCGCCTGCAGCGGTTTCAGGCCGATCCGCTGCTGTTGTGCGCAGCGGGGCTGTTTGCCCTGCACCTTTTCAGCGCCCTGGTCAGCGTCGACCTCGCCCGGCACTATATGCTGTTCGCCTTCACGGGCCTGCTCTGCCTGCGCCCGCCCGCCGCGCGCTCTGCCGCCGCCGCCGTCCCGGTGCGGCTGGCGGCGCCGACGCCGGCGACAACCCGGCTGCGCCGGCTCGGCATGCTCTGGTCCTAGACCGCCGGGCGGGATAGGGTTATAGTCCGCGGAAACGGATTTTACCCCTTGCCAAGAGGGGGAATGCAGAATATCGTCCGCCGCCGGATGGTATCTGGCGGAGAGCAGCCGTGCCCGTCACCGCGCCCGACATCGTCCTCACCGTCGCCGGTGAATCCATCGTCATCGACGTGCTCGCCAACGACAGCGGCGAGGGGTTGGTGATCGAAAGCTACACCGCACCCCAGAACGGCGCCCTGGTGCTGGAGGCGGATCAGACCTTCACCTACACCCCCAATCCCGGCTTCGCCGGCGTCGACGGCTTCACCTACACCGTGCGCGACGCCGCCGGGGAGGTCGCCACCGGCACGGTGTCCATTTCCGTGCTCGCGCCCAACCGCGATCCCGTGGCCGGGGCGGATGTGGTGCAGACGGCGGTGGACCAGACGGTGCTCATTCCGGTGCTCGCCAACGATCAGGATCCCGACGGCGATCCCCTCACCCTCACCGCCATCTCCATGCCCTCCCACGGCACCGTCACCCTGGTGGACGCCGGCACCCTGCGTTACATCCCCCAGCAGGGGTTCACCGGCACCGATCGGTTCACCTACACCGTCAGCGACGGTCGCGGGGGGGTGGCGACCGGCACCGTGACGGTGCAGGTGCTGGCCGCAAACCGCATGCCGTCGGCCCCCGATCTCGAGCTCGCGGTGCCGGCCGGCGTGCCCACCACCATCGATCTGCTGGCCGCAGCCCAGGATCCCGACGGCGATCCCTTGCGGCTGGTGGAGCTCGGTCTGCCCGGCTCGGGGCGGGTCGCGTTCGGCGACGAGGGGCAGGTGGTCTACACCCCGAACCCGGGCTTCGAGGGGGCGGATTCCTTCACCTATCTGCTCGCCGACGGCCGCGGCGGCTATGCTTCGGGGACCGTGCGGCTTGCGGTGGTGCGCGGCAATCTCCTGCCCACCGCCCCCGATCTCGATCTCAGCACGCCGCAGGACACCCCCCTCACCTTCGACCTCCTCGCCCAGGCGAGCGATCCCGACGGCGATCCCTTAAGGCTCGTCGCCCTGAGCGCCCCCGCCTCCGGGCGGCTCGAGCAGAACGCCGACGGCACCCTCACCTACATCCCCGATCCCGGCTTCCACGGCCAGGACGGTTTCACCTACACGGTCAGCGACGGCCGCGGCGATCCGGTCTCCGGTCAGGTCCAGATCACCGTCGCGCTCGCGAGCGGCTGGACCAACCAGCGGGTGCTGTTCTTCCCGCCCCGCACCCCCACCTTCACCCTCGACGGCTTCACCGCCCTCGTCGACCTCACCGCTCCCGAGCTGCGCACCGTCGATCAGGGCGGCCAGGTGGCGCGGAGCGACGGCGGCGACATCCGCTTCGAGGACCTCGCGGGCGTCAAGCTCCCCCATCATCTGCGCAGCTACGACGGGGTGCTGGGGCGGGTGGTGGCGGACGTGCGCCTGCCCGGCTGGAACACCGCGAGCGGGCTTGCCCTGGTGATGCGCTACGGCAACCCCCAGGCCCAGCCCCAGCAGGAGACCGCCGCGGCCTTCGCCGGCATGCTGGCCGCCTGGGCGCTGCCCGATGCGGCCGATCTCACCGGCCAGGGGCGGGATCTGGTGCTGAGCGGGGTGGCCTCCGCCACCCTGTTCGGGCGCACGGCCGCCCTTTTCGACGGCGTCCAGGCGCGGGCCGAGATCGCCGATGCCACCTGGCTCGACGGGCTTGCCGAGATCTCCATCCTGCTCAGCCTGCAGAACGCCCAGGCCGGCTCCGATCAGCGCAAGATCGTCGCCCGGCGCGGCGGCAGCGGCGACAGTTTCGCGGTGGTGGCCGAGAACCCCGGCTATCAGAGCGGCGCGCCGGCGGTGTTCGGATGCGTGCTGTTCCTGGCGGGCGGCGGGCTCGCCAAGGTGGAGACCGAGGCCGGCTCCAACGACGCCGCCCCCCATGCGCTGGCCTTCGCCTGGCGGTCCGGGGATGCGCCGCGGGCGATCGTGGACGGCCGGGTGAGCCAGAGCTGGGCCGGGGATGCGTTGAGCAACGACGCCTCGGTGAGCGGCACCCTGGCCGGCTCGAGCGAGCCTCTGGTGATCGGCGACGGCGGCACCGCCTTCGCCTGGAGCGGCGTGTTGGGCGAGCTCTTCCTGCTGCCCCGGCGACTGTCCGACGAGGAGCTGCGGCTGTGGACCGAGCTGCGCGGGCGGCCGGAGGGGGTCTATGCGCTCGGCGCCGACGCGCCGGCAGGCGAGGCGCTCGCTCCCGCGGCGGCTCCCTTTTATCTCGAGACGAGCGCCGATCAGCCGCTCGCGGTGCCGCTCCTCGCCCGCGCCTGGTCGCCGAGCGGCCAGCTCGCCGTCGTCTCGGTGGCCAATGCCCAGAACGGCACCGTGACCCTGGACGGCGCCGTCGCCACCTTCACCCCCGCAAGTGGCTTCACCGGGGCGGCGGGATTCGACTATACCGTCTCCGATCCGGTCTCCGGCAAGACGGCCACCGCGAGGGTGTCCATTTCGGTGCGCGCCTCCAACCCCTGGCCTTCCGCCTGGCCCCAGCCCCGCTCCGGCAATCCCTTCCATCTCGCGAACGCGCATGCCAGCAACGACAGTCTCGCCGCCTGGGAGGCCTGGCTCGGGGTCTCGATGGACATCCGCACGTCGCTGGGCGGCGGGGCGCCCAAGAGCAGCTGGGAGGACATCGCCGGCGGCCCCGGCAACGATCCCACCCTCATCGGCGGCCAGCTCGACAAGCCCGGTCCGGGGAACGAGCTCTGGAAGCCCGCCTCCTGGCCGGTGGGCCGTCCCGTGTGCGACGCCGTCTATCTGGTGCCCTATGTCGCGCGCAACCGCCGGGAAGGCGGGGTGTGGACCAATCCGGGCATCTGGCAGGAGATCGCCGCCGGCGCCTACGATTCCGTCTACCGGCTGCTGGCCCGCCGTCACGGCAACCGGGCGGCGATGATCGGCAAGGATGCCAAGCTCGTCGTCATCGAGTTCGAGCCGGAGTTCACCGGCACCTGGCGCTACGGTTCGGTGGGGCCGGACACCGCCAACTTCATCCAGGCCTGGCGCCGGATCGTCGACATCTTCCGCCAGGAGTACGAGGCGATCTTCGGTCCGGGCAACGTGCCCTACTTCCTCTGGCGCCCCTCCCCGGCCCTGCGCTTCGGCCAGAACGCCACCAACTACAACGGTCCCGAGCGCCTCTGGAACGCCTATCCCGGCAATGATTGGGTCGATTTCATCGGCATTTCCATCCACGACAAAACCGGCATCGCCACGGCCGGCGACTGGGAACTCTATCTGCGCTATCCGAGTCTCGGCAATCTCGGCTATCCCAAGGCCGAGGGCTTCTACGATTTCTTCGACTGGGCCAAGGGCAACACACCCTGCTGGTTCTGTTGTCCGGAGTTCGGGATCAACACCAGCGACACGCCCCCGAACTTCCCGCTGACGCAGAACCCCGCCGCGGTGTTCGACGGGATGAACGCCCTCATCCAACGCTATGCCGACCGCTGGGCGTTTCTCGCCTATCTCTCGGCAAGCTACCACGCGCTGCACTGGACCGCCCAGCAGCAGCAGATGGGACAGCGGTTCAAGGAGCTGTGGGGGGCGCCGTGAGGGGCGGAAAGGCGCGGCGCGGGCGCCCCGCCGCCTGCCGTCCCTCCCCCGCGCCGGCTAAGGGGCGCTTTTGCCGGGCGGTTCCGCGGCCGTTGGGGCCGCATGCGCCGCGCCTTCATCCTGGCGCCGCGCGGAGGGATGGAGGAGCCATTTCGAGAGGTCGCGGTCGAGCAGTCGTTCGAGACGGGCGATGTCGTCGCGATAGAAGGCCGCCAACTCCTCCCACAGTTCCACCGCCAGCGGCGATCGGTCGGCGGGCTTGAAGCCGCGCCTGGCGATCCATTCCAAGAGGCCCGTGTGCAGGGGAGGCAGGCGAAGGCCGGCGATCGCCGCATTGCCCGCGCGCAGCAGGGCGAGCCAGAAAGAGGAGGCGACCTTCTGGCGCGGATTGTGGGCCGGGAATGCGCGCCGCCCGTCGTCGGGGACCCCGAGAAAGCGCAGCACCTTCAGATATTCCCGGCGCGGTGCGGCGCGCAGATCGTCGAACACCACGACATGCACCCGCTCCCTGGGCACCGTGCGCAACAACCGTTCGAGCTGGGCGCCGAGGCTGCAGACCTCCTTGTAGTTCAAGAGCCTCTCGTCGTAGACCGTCCTTCGGCCGGAGCCGGTGGGCGGCGGCCAGGCGCCGGACATCCGCCACGCCTCGGCGAAATCCTCGATCGTCTCCATGGCGCTCAGGATCTGCTGGGCGTGGAGGGAGGGGGCCATCTCGATCGGGTTGCGCACGCAGACGATGTATTTCGGCTCCCGATAGCAGGCCTCGATGTTCGGAACCGCCGCCTCGGAATACAGATACCACGCCGACCCTTCCCCCACCGCGAGGTGGCGCTCGTCGGCGGCGGCGAACAGGGCGGCGTAGCGGCGGCGGCTGCGGATGCCGCGCACCTGCAGGTCCGTGCAGAAAAAATAGGGTTCCTTGTAGTCGGGCATGTAGATGCGCGGATGGGTGCGCAACCATTCGTAGAGCGACGTCGTCCCGCATTTCGGCGCGCCGATGATGAAGAAGTTCGGATCACGCATGGCATATCTCCCCACAACCGTCATCGTCGCGCAGCGAACGGCAGGGACAGGATGTCCAGACGGGCCTTGAGGACGACAAACATCCAGACGTTCCAGGTCACGGTGGCCACCGCCGCCGCCACCGCCGCACCGCCGATGCCGAAGGGCGGGATCAGGAACGCCGCGAGGGCGAGGTTCACCGTCACCCCTGCCGCCTGGGCGGCCAGGGCGTCGTGCTCGCGCCGGCACATGGCGAGGAGAAACCCCACCGAGCCGGTGGCGGCGTTGACCAACTGGGCGAGCAGGAGGATCATGAGCGGTCCGTAGGCGGCGGCGAACTGCGGTCCGAAGGCGGCGGCCAGCAACGGACGCCCAAACAGCGCCGAGAGCAGTGCGATGGTGCCGGCGATGAGAGCGGAGACGGTCGCGCTCAGGCTGGCCAGCTGTTGGAGGGCGCGGCGGTCGCCGCGCGCATGGGCGGCGGCGAAACTGGGTGCGAGGGCGGTGTTGGCGGCGGTCAACCCGAACACCGCCAGCATCGCGATCTGGGCCGCGACGCGAAACAGACCGACCTCTTCGGGGGAGCGGAAGAATCCGAGCAGGACGGCGTTGACCTGCAGGCTCGCCGAGCTCAGCAGGGCCGAGGCGGCGAGGGCGGCGAGGCTCCATCCCCAAGCCGCCGCCTGCCAGCGGCCGCCGGTGCGGCGCACCGGCGCCGGCAGCTCCCGCCACCACGTCCACAACCCTCCCGCCGCCGCCAACAGGGCGCCCGCCGCATAAAGCCCGAGCGCGCGCTCGGGGGACAGGGACATGCCGGTGACAAGCTCGAACATGAGCACGAGGAGGACGAACAAGCTCGGCGTGAGCGAGGATTCGACCATCTGCCCCCATGCCAAACGGCCGAGCGCGCGCAGCACCGCTCCCGCCAGGTAACACAGGCCGAGCAGGGGGACGATCCACAGCGCCGCGGCCATCATGCGCGCCTCGACGCCGTCGCCGAAGGCGGCGATCGCCCATGCGATCGTCAGCACCGACAGGCCGTAGCCCCCCAACACCGCCGCCGACCAGCTCCAGATCCCGCGCAGCGCCGCAAAATCCCCCACCTCCAGGGACCGGGCGGTCTCCCGCAGGGCGAGCTGGGCGAGCCCGAGCTGCGCCAAGGCGAACAACAACACCCAGGCCATGGCATAGGAGAACAAACCATATCCGACGATGCCCAAAC
>JALSGW010000162.1 GCA_026982585.1 Alphaproteobacteria bacterium
AAGCAGAGTCGATTTGCCGGCCCCGTTGGGTCCGATCACCACGGTCACGAGCCCGTCCCGGGCACACAGATTGACGCCCCGCAGGATCGGCACCTCGCGGCTGTAGCCCACCTCCAGATCGACAATCTCGAGCGCCATGGCTTGTGGTCGTCAGTGGCCGAGATAGGCTTCGATGACGGCCGGGTGTTGCCGCACCTCCCCGGGCGGCCCCTCGGCGATCGGCCGTCCCGCGGAAAGCACCGTCACCCGCTCGCACAGTTTCATCACCGACGGCATCTCGTGGCTGATCAAAAGGAAGGTCTTGGAAAACTTGGAGTTGGCCTCCAGCACGAGATCGCTCAACCGTTCCACAAGGGCCGGATTGACCCCGCCGAAGGGCTCGTCCAGCAGCACCAGCTCCGGTTCGTACATGAGCGTGCGCATGAACTCGAGGAGCTTCTTCTGGCCGCCCGAGATCTCGGCCGCCGGCTGGTGGGCGAGCCGGTCCAGCCCCGCCAGGGCGAGCAGTTCCATGGCCCGTTCCTCCGCCTCGCGCCGCGACAGGGTGAGCGGGATGGTGGGCACCAGCATGTTCTCGATCAGGCTCATCTCGGCGAACACCCGCGGCACCTGGAAGGTGCGGCCGATGCCGAGGCGCGCGATTTCCACCAGGTTGCGGTTGGTGATCTCGCGGCCCTTGAAGCGGATGCGGCCGGAGGTGGCGGTGTAGATGCCGTTGATGATGTTGAAGAGGGTGGTCTTGCCGGCGCCGTTGGGGCCGATCACCCCGTGGATGCGGCCGCGCTCGACGGCGAAGCTCACCCCGTCCAGGACCAGATTGCCCCCGAAGCGCTTGGTGAGGCGCTCGACCGTGAGCAGCGGCTCGTCCAAGATGCGGCTCCCGTGCAAGAACGGAAAGGAGACGCGGAGGGCGGCCGCGGCGGCCGCCCTCCGGCAGACTTCAGGTCAGCCAGGGCGGCGCCTCGAAGTCCTTCTGCTTGTACTTGAGGGGCCAGACGATGGAGGCCTTGCCCTTCATGAACTGCACCATGGGGAAGAAGAAGCCCTCCATGAAGTCGCCGACCATGACCTCGTTCTGGGCCATCGCCTGGGGATTGGGCTCGTCGGCGAAGTCGTAGAGGTTCCACACCCCACGGTACTTCATGGCCCGGGCGGTCTCCACCAGCTTGTCGAAGTCGAGCGTGCCGGCGGTATTCAGGATCTTGAGCCCCATCCGGAAGTAGTCGTAGGTCAGCCCGGCGGCGGCGATGCCCGGCACCATGCCGTAGCGCTCCTTGTATCGGTCCACCCACTCCTGCTGCCAGGGGGCGATGATGTGCGGCGAATCGATCGCCACCGCGAAGTCCGAGGCCTCGCCGGTGAGCTCGTACCATTCGCCGAACCAGCCGAGACCGTGGGCGATCAACAGCGCCTTCAGGTTCTGCTGGCGGAACTGCTTGACGAAGTTGGAGACGCTGACGTTGCCGGTCGAGGTCATGGCCACCACCGACACCCGCTGCGCCTTGTATTTGAGCAAAAGCGGCGAGAACTCGGTCTCGTCCAGAGCGGTGACGTCGTAGGGCAGCACCTCGAAGCCGGCGTCCTTGAGGCTCGCCATCAGCGCCTCGCCCCAGCCGCGGCCGTAGTCGGTGTCCTCGACCAGCACCGCCGCCTTCATGTTGGGCAGCTTGAGCACGCCGGTGTCGATGAAGTGGCGCAGCGGCGGACCGTAGAGGCCGGCGAGCTTGGGCGGCGCCGGCCAGCCCTTGAACCAGCCCCGGTACTTGTCCGGATCCTGCAGCATCTTCTCGGAGATGTACTGGGACTCGCCGAGATGGCCGATGTGCACGATCTTGAACGGCGCCTCGGCGTCCATCACCGCCATCGCCACCGACGAGTGCCAGCCGTTGCAGATGAACTCCACCCCCTGGCGGGTGATGGCGTCGGTGACCGCCTTGACCGCTTTCTCCGGGCTCGACTGGCTGTCGATGAACACCACCTCGATGTCCCGCTCCATGCCGTCGAGCCGCAGCGGCAGATCGCCCTCCCGGCGGGCGTCGTCGATGGCCATCGCCACCGCGTTCTGAAACTCCTCGCCGGTGCGGCTCGCCGGTCCGGTGAACGGGCCCATGGAGCCGATCTTGACCGGCCCCGCCTGGGCGCGCGGGCGTCGCGGCAGGATCAAGGTGGCCGCCCCGAGCGCCGTGCTTCCCTGGAGGAACCGGCGCCGGGACAGCAGGTCCCATGCCTTGCCTGGGCTGGTGTGCATGCTCTCCCTCCCTCTCGGTCCGCTGCGGACGGCGCCATGATGCCCGCTTCGCCGAGCCCCCGTCAATGTCGCCTCGCCGACATCCTTTGTCGACTCGCCGTATTCGCCGCCAGGATCGGCCTAAAGGGAGGGCCGAGCCCCGGAGCCGGCGGGCGACGGACGCCCCCGGCCGCTTGCGGGGCTGGCATCGGCACGCCCGCGCGCCAATTTGGCGTCGAGCCTGTGGTGAAGAGCGGGGGCGAGGCCGGTGCGCGAATTCGTGAAGATGCATGCGCTCGGAAACGATTTCGCCATCTTCGACGGCCGGGCCGCGCCCTTTTCCCCGGATGCCGCCCTGATCCGGAGGCTCGCCGACCGCCGCCGCGGCATCGGCTTCGACCAGCTGATCCTCGTCGAGCCGAGCACGCGCGCTGTGGCACGGCTGCGCTTTTTCAACGCCGACGGCAGCGAGAGCGGGGCCTGCGGCAACGGCACCCGGTGCGCGGCGCGGCTGCTCGCCGAGGAGTTGGAATGTGACGAGCTGGTGCTGGAGACCGCGGCAGGTCTGCTCTCCTGCCGGCTCGAGGAAGGACCCATGGTGCGGGTGACCATGGGCCGGCCGCGCCTCCACTGGCGGGACATCCCGCTCGCCGAGCCCCGCGATACCCTGTCCGTCGCGCTCGGCATTCCGGAGCTTCCGCCCGCGGTCGCGGTCAACATGGGCAACCCGCATGCGGTGCTTTTCGTCGACGATCCCGATTCCCTGGACGCCGAGGACATCGGTGCCCGCATCGAGCGCCATCCCCTGTTCCCGGAGCGGGTCAATGTGGGGTTCGCGCGGCTGCTGCCCGACGGCCGCATCCGGCTTCGGGTGTACGAGCGGGGCGCGGGCCTCACCCCGGCCTGCGGCAGCGGCGCCTGTGCCGCGCTGGTGGCGGCGGTGCGGCGCGGTCTTGTGGCGGAGGAGGCGCGCCTCATATTGGACGGGGGCGAGCTCATGGTGCGCTGGCCGGCGGGCGGCGAGGTGGAGCTCGCCGGGCCGGCCGACTACAGTTACCGGGGCGAGGTGCACCCCGGGCTTTTGGAACGGGCATGAACGAGGCGCGCATCATCACCTTCGGCTGCCGCCTGAACACCTACGAATCGGAGGTCATGCGGCGGCAGATGGCGG
>JALSGW010000163.1 GCA_026982585.1 Alphaproteobacteria bacterium
GGGTGGAGAAGTCGAGGAAGCTGTAGCGCACCGCCCGCTTCATCTTGTAGGCGCGATCGCCCACCAGCAGCACCACCGCTGCATGGGTGTCGATGCGTTCCACCGGGTCGGAGAACGCCTCGCGTTCGAGGAAAGCCAGGACCTGTGACTGCTCTTCCGTCATCACCACCCCTCCCCGTTGCCGGATTCGGGGCGCTCGCCCTTGCCGGCGGGCACCGTGGCCGGTAGATGCTCCCGGGCTGGCGCCTCTCTACTGCATGGACGGAACCATGGACATTCCCGGCGACGTCACCGCGATCATCGGCAACACACCGCTTCTGCGGCTGCGCCGCGCCTCCGAAATGACCGGATGCGAGATCCTCGGCAAGTGCGAGTTTCTCAACCCCGGCGGAAGCATCAAGGACCGCGCGGCGCTGGCCATCATCGAAGACGCGGAGCAAAAGGGGCTGTTGCGGCCGGGCGGCGTGATCGTGGAGGGCACCGCCGGCAACACCGGCATCGGACTCGCGGTGGTGGGCAACGCCAAGGGCTACCGCACCGTGATCGTCATGCCCGAGAACCAGAGCCAGGAAAAGAAGGACCTGATCCGGCTCTTGGGCGCCGAACTGGTGCTGGCGCCGGCCGTGCCCTACCGCGATCCCGAGAACTACGTGCACCGCTCAAGGCGGCTCGCCGAGGAGCTGGCCCAAAGCGAGCCCAACGGGGCCATCTGGGCCAACCAGTTCGACAATGTCGCCAACCGCGAGGGCCATTACCGTACCACCGGCCCCGAGATCTGGCGGCAGACCGGCGGTCGCATCGACGCCTTCGTGTGCGCGGTCGGCACCGGCGGCACCCTGGCTGGGGTCGGTTTCTACCTCAAGGAACGGAACCCGGATGTGCGGATCGTGCTCGCCGATCCCATGGGGGCGGCGCTGTACCACTACTACAAACACGGCGAGCTGCGCGCCGAAGGATCCTCCATCACCGAGGGCATCGGACAGGGGCGCATCACCAAGAACCTCGAGGGGGCGCCGGTGGACGACGCCGTCCAGGTGACGGACGAGGAGGCGCTGCCGGTGCTGTTCGACATGGTGCGGGAGGAGGGGCTGGTGCTGGGCGGCTCGTCGGGCATCAACATCAAGGGTGCCATGAAGGTGGCGGAGATGCTCGGGCCCGGCCACACCATCGTCACCATCCTCGCCGACTACGGCCAGCGCTACCAGAGCAAGCTCTACAATCCCGCCTTTCTGCGGGAGAAGGGGCTGCCGGTGCCGCCCTGGCTCGCGTGAAGAGGAGCGATCATGACCGACCGAGACTTCGGTCCCCTGGTGACCACCGCCTGGCTCGAAGCTCATCTCGACGCACCGGACGTGCGGGTCGCCGATTGCACCTGGTGCCTGCCGCAGAGCGGGCGGGATCCCCGGCGGGAGTATCGGGAGCGGCACATCCCGGGCGCGGTGTTCTTCGACCTCGACGAGGTGTGCGTGCCGGTCGACCTCCACCCCCACCGGGTTCCGGATCCGGCGCGCTTTGCGAGCCGGGTGCGGCGCCTCGGCCTCGGCGACGGGCTGCGCATCGTTCTCTATGATGCCAACGACTTCTGTGCGAGCGCCCGGGTGTGGTGGATGTTCCGCCTCTTCGGCCACAGGGAGGTGGCGGTCCTGGACGGCGGCCTCGGCAAATGGATCGCCGAAGGGCGCGCGGTGGAGGACCGTCCGGTGGAGCCGCGCGAGCGCCATTTCACACCCCGGCAGAACCATCTGTTGCTGCGGGAGCTCGAGCAGATCCGCGACAATCTCACCACCCGCCGCGAACAGCTGGTGGATGCCCGGGCGCCCGGCCGGTTCCGGGGAGAGGAGCCGGAGCCGCGGCCGGGGCTCAGGAGCGGCCACATTCCGGGAAGCAGGAACCTGCCCTACAAACGGTTGCTTGGCCCGGACGGGACCCTGCTGGGGGAGGCGGAGATCCGCCGCGCCTTTGCCGATGCGGGGGTCGATCTCGCCCGCCCGGTGGTGACGAGCTGCGGATCCGGAGTCTCCGCCGCGGTGCTCAATCTCGCCCTGGCCCGGATCGGCATCGCCGATGCGGCCCTGTACGACGGCTCCTGGGCCGAATGGGGTGCGCGAACGGACACACCGGTTGCGACCGGCCCCGAGTGAGACGGTGGGACCACCCCTCGCCGTGGCGCGCGCAGGGCCGACCCAGCGCCGATCGCGCGCCTACTCGCCGCTCTCGCCCGCCGGCTCGAGCCAACGCCGGTAGATGTATGCCTCGGTGCCGTCGGCGAAGCGCACCTTCTTCCAACCCCGTTCCTCGCCCACCACGGCGAGCAGCTCGCCCTTGCGGGCCACCCGCAGCACCGGATAGGCGTTGCCCGGCCCCTCGCGGGCGTTGACGTCCACCCGTGCGCGCATCCGCTGTTGGGATCCCGTGCCCTCGTCCGGCTCCCCGGCCGGCGGCGGTCGCCGGTCGTCGGGCTGGGCCTCGGAGACGGCAACCGGCTCCTCCTCTTCCGAGACGGCGCCGCCCGCCTCCTCCTGGGCGGCGCTCAAGAGCGCCCGCCGCGCCAGCTCCTCGAGCCGGACCAGGCGGCGCCGCACGCGATCCATCTCCTCCGCAGGCGGGCGCAGCCGCTCGGCTCGCGCGATGTCCCGCCGCGCCGCATCGAAGTCGCCGAGCTCCATGTACACCTCGGCCCGCCGCAGATAGGCGAGCGGGTGGTCCGGAGCCAGCTCCACCGCCGTATCGAGATCGGCCAGCGCCTCCTCGTAGCGGCCCAGATTGGCCGCCGCCACCGCCCGGCGCACGTAGGCGATGCGGAGGTTGCGCAGGGTGGTGCGGTCGCCCGGCTTGAGGTCGAGGGCCTCGCGGTAGTCGGCGATGGCGCGATCGAAGTCGCCCAGCTCGTTGTAGGCGACGCCGCGGTTGTTGTAGGTGACCGCGAGCGCTTCGAGATCGAGGTCTCCCGCCGCCAGGGCGCGGGTGTAGGCGTCCACCGCCTCCTCGAAGGCGCCGCGGCGAAAGGCCTCGTTGCCG
Organism: Alphaproteobacteria bacterium; assembly: GCA_026982585.1. Lineage (GTDB taxonomy): Bacteria > Pseudomonadota > Alphaproteobacteria > Geminicoccales > Geminicoccaceae > HRBIN39. The sequence continues at coordinate 3,019 of JALSGW010000163.1, forward strand.
TTCTGCAGCTCCTCGAGACCGCCGGCGAGGGCGGCTGCCGCCCACAGCAGGATCAGCACGGCCCAGGCACGGCCCACGCCCATCTCGCCACCTCCCTCGCTCGGCCCGGCCTAGTCGCCGGCGCCCTCGTCACCTCCCCGCCCGGTGCGCGCCCGGGCGCGGGCACGCCAGCGCGGCGCCCGCTCGCACAGGTTGTTCTGGCGCGCCCGGGCGATGGCGAGCGCGTCGGCGGGCACGTCCTGGACGATGGTGCTGCCCGCTCCCACGATCGCACCCCGGCCCACCCGCACCGGCGCCACCAGCGCACTGTTGGAGCCGATGAAGGCCTCCTCCCCGATATCGGTGCGATGTTTGGCGACA
>JALSGW010000164.1 GCA_026982585.1 Alphaproteobacteria bacterium
CTCGAACAGAAGCTCGGCACCCCGGCTCGCATCTATTACAAATACGAGGGCGTGAGCCCCACCGGCTCCCACAAGCCCAACACCGCCGTCGCCCAGGCCTACTACAACAAGAGCGAGGGTGTCCGCCGGCTCACCACCGAGACCGGCGCCGGCCAGTGGGGAAGCGCGCTCGCCTTCGCCGGCGCCCTCTTCGGGCTCGAGGTGGAGGTGTTCATGGTGCGGGTGAGCTTCGACCAGAAGCCCTACCGCAAGGCGCTCATGGAGACTTACGGGGCGCGCTGCATCCCGAGCCCCTCCCCCGAGACCGAGGCCGGCCGCCGCATCCTCGCCGAGGACCCGAACAGCAGCGGATCCCTGGGAATCGCCATCTCCGAGGCGGTCGAGCGCGCCGCCACCCGCGCCGACACCAACTACGCCCTGGGCTCGGTGCTCAACCACGTGCTCCTGCACCAGACGGTGATCGGCCAGGAGGCCCTTTCGCAGATGGAGATGGCCGGCGACTGGCCCGATGTGGTGGTGGGCTGCACCGGCGGCGGCTCGAACTTCGCCGGCCTCGTCCTCCCCTTCCTCGGCGAGCGGCTGCGCGAGGGGCGCAGCCTGCGGGTCAAGGCCTGCGAGCCCGCCGCCTGCCCGTCCCTCACCCGCGGCACCTACGCCTACGACTTCGGCGACACCGCCGGCACCACGCCGCTGCTCAAGATGCACACGCTGGGCGCGCGCTTCATGCCCCCAGCGGTGCATGCGGGCGGGCTGCGCTACCACGGCATGGCGCCGCTCGTGAGCCATCTCAAGGAACTCGGGCTGATCGAGGCGGCCGCCTACCAGCAGCGGGAGTGTTTCGAGGCCGGCGTGCTGTTCGCCCGCACCGAAGGCATCGTGCCCGCCCCCGAGGCCACCCACGCCGTCAAGGGCGCGGTGGAGGAGGCGCTTTCCGCCAAGGAGGCCGGGGAGCCCCGCGTGATCCTGTTCAACCTCTGCGGCCACGGCCACTTCGACATGCAGGCCTACGCCGACTTCCTGGCCGGCCGGCTCGAGGATCTGCGCTACGGCGAGGAGGAGCTGCGGCGGGCGCTGGCGGCGCTGCCGAAGACCGCCTGAGCCCCTCCCCCACCGCCCCGCAACCGCCGGGGACGACCGGCCGCATCCGCGGGCCGGCTGCCGCCGCTCCATGCCACGCCCCGGCTTCGCCTCGCAGGATATCGGCATCGATCCGTGGACACTATGAAGTTGATCGCGGCGGCATCTCTTTTGAAACCGCAGCGCGGCCCACATAATTCCGTGGACACTATCAAGTAGAAATCCCGAACGACGTTCATTCATTTCTATTCGCACTTGCGATTTTCCCTTGCGAGTCCGGGCCGGGTCGGTTAACCAAGGTGGACATGATCACGAACAGGGAGTGGCGCCCATGCGCGCAGCGGCGGCGGTCGGGATCGGGCTCATCGGCATCATGTCCTTGTCCGCCGAGGCCGGCGGGTTCCGCGAACAGCGCGGCTGGCAGTTCCGCTCCCCGGCGGAAACCCAGACGCTGCTCAACCTCGAGGTGCGGCGGCTGCGGCTGCGGGGGTTCGAGAACGGCAACGGCACCGCGGTCGCCCTGGGCGCCTCCCATCTCGCAGGCGGCGGCCCGGGCGGCGGGGCCGCCTCGGGGGCGAGCGAGCTCAACACCACCGAGGGCTCCACCGTCTACAACGTCACCGTGGAGGGCGACGGCAACCGGGTGGAGGTGGACGGCTATCTCAACCTGACCACCACCCAGACCGCCGAGCGGGTGCGCTCGCGGGTCCGCAACCGCTAAGCGAGAGGCATGATGGCCAGAGCCGCCGCCCCGTTGTTCCTCCTCTTCGTCGCCGCCTGCACGGTGCGCCCGCCCGGCGACGCGCCGGTTGCGGTGGTGCGCGGTCCGGTGCCGCTGCGGGCGAGCTCGCCCATGTCGGAGGCGCTCGTGTGCCTGAGCCGCAACCTGCCCGCCGGCGCCGACCTGCGTCTCGCCGTCCACAGCATCCCCGACCGCACCGGGGTGCAGGACTACGACGGCCCCGGCCGCTACGTCACCCAGGCGGCGGAGCTGATGATGATCACCGCCCTCGCCAGGGCGGGGGTGCGGCAGGTCAACCGCACCGCGGTGGCGGTGGTGGAGTGGGAGCTCGAACAGGCGCTCGCCCAGCGTCTCGGCGAGGGACGCGAGGTCGTGATCGAGGAGCGCGCCTATCCCTTCCGCCCGATCCGCCTCGGCCAGCTGCTCGGCTCCACCCACACCATCTACGGCGCCATCACCGAACTCGACTTCGACCTCGTCTCGGATGGTGCCGAGGTCAGCATCGGCGGGCTCGGCGGGCGCGGGCGCGGCTATTATGTGTCGGTGGGCATGGACGTGGTGGTGGCGGACACCCGCACCACCGAAATCACCCTCGCCCGCTCCTACCGCAAGCAGATCTGGGGGCAGGAGCTCGAGGCCAACCTGTTCCGCTTCTTCGACATCAACCCGGCCGGCGGCGGCCTCGGCCCCGGGGCGATCGGCGTCGAGCTGTTCGACATCCGCCTCGGACGCCAGCAGAACGAACCGCTGCACGCCAGCCTGCGCTGGGTGGTCGAGCTCGCCGCCTATGAGATCGTGCGGGACCTCTACGGGGTGGGCGGCGCCTGCGACGCCCTGGTGCCCGCCCTCTCCCGCACGCCTCCCATGCGGCTCGAGGCCGGCCGCCTGCAGCCCCTGCCGGCGCTGGCGCCCGCCGAAATCGCACCGGAAGCGGGTCCGGCGGGGGGAGCTTCCCCCACGCCGCCCGCCGCCGGTTCGATGCCGCCCAAAGAGCCGATCCGGCTTCCGGGCGGCCAGATCCTCCCCGAAAGCACCGAACCCTGACCCCTTTCGGGGAGTCCGCAACCAGCCAGAGGAGTCTAGATCATGAAACGCCTTCTGGGAACCACCGCCACCCTGCTGCTCCTGAGCGCAGGCGCCAGCTGGGCGGGCGATCAAGTGGTCATCAACCAGGACTTCGAGCCGGACATCCCCCAGCTCAACGACCTCTTCATCCACGGCAATATCGTCAACAACGCCGGCTTCGACGTCACCAACGTGGCCAACCAGATCGTCTACGAGGACACCTCCGCGGATGCCGGCACCACCGGCGATCTCTACACCTTCGTCCAGGACATCGGTGATGATGAGGCGCAGCTGAACGAGGTGACGGTGAGCGCCTGCTGTTCGAGCGTGGGGGTCGACGGCACCGCCACCAACGTCGCCAACACCGTGCTGCTGCAGGATCTGGACGGCAACGGCACGAGCGCCGATGTCGTCGATGTCGACCAGTCCGACGTCGGAAATAGGTTCCGGCAGATCAACGACATCGCCGTGCTGGCCACCA
>JALSGW010000165.1 GCA_026982585.1 Alphaproteobacteria bacterium
CGGTTGGCGTGCGCCCCGATCATGCGCGGATCGTGGTTAACGGCCGGTGAATCCGAAAGCCGGTCTCACGGGCACGCTCTAGGGCAAGAGCAGGAACAGCTCCCGGTTGCCGCGCAGGATGTTGAGTCCGAACAGCCGGCGGCTGCGGTCGAGGGTCCGGCCGAGCTCCTCCAGCGAGCCGACCGGTGTGCGGTTCACGGCGAGGATGATGTCGCCCGCCCGCAGCCCGGCACGCCAGGCCGGGCTTCCCGGAGCCACCTCCAGGACCAGCACCCCGCGCACCCGTCCGGCGGCGGGGTGGTCCGGGGGCAGATCGCCCAGGCGGGCTCCCGCAAGCCGCGGCGACAGCTGGCCGCCGGCGAGGCTCGCAAGCCGCGGCTCCGCCACCTGCACGCGAAGGGTGAGGGCGGTGCCGTTGCGCAGGATCTCGAGTTCGAGCTCGCGTCCCGCTTCCACGAGCGCGACGGCGGTGCGCAGATCGCGCGCCCCTTCCACCGGCTTGCCGTCTATCGCCACGATCACGTCGCCCGGACGCAGGCCCGCCCGCTGGGCCGGCGAGCCCGGCTCCACCGCGCTCACCACCGCGCCTTTTCTGGCGTCGATCCCCATGGCGGCGGCGAGATCCGGGGTGAGGTCCTGGATGACCACGCCGATGCGCCCGCGCCGCACCTCGCCGTAGCGGATCAATTGTTCCACCACCGCCCGCACCATGTTGGACGGCACCGCGAAGCCGATTCCCACATTGCCGCCCGCCGGCGTGATGATGGCGGTGTTGATGCCCACCAGCTCACCCCGGCTGTTGACCAGGGCGCCGCCGGAGTTGCCGGGATTGATGGCGGCATCGGTCTGGATGAAGTCCTCGAACCCTTCCGGCGTGAGGCCGGAGCGTCCGAGCGCGCTGACGATGCCCGAGGTGACCGTCTGGCCCAGGCCGAAGGGGTTGCCGATGGCGAGCACCACATCGCCCACCCGCAGACGGTCGGAATCGCCGAGGGGCAGCTCGCTCAGCCCTTCGGCCGGGATCTGCAGCACCGCGAGGTCGGTGGCCGGATCGCGCCCCACCACCCGGGCGGCGAAGCTGCGCCCGTCCTCGAGGGTCACCACGATCCGGTCGGCGCCTTCGATGACGTGATTGTTGGTGACCACATAGCCGCGGGCGGCGTCGATGATGACGCCGGAGCCGGCGGAGAGCACCTCCCGTTGCGGCGGCGCGTCGGGAAGGCCGAAGAAGCGGCGGAAAAAGGGATCGCGCAGGAGCGGATTGAGCTCGGCCGGACGCAGGCTCCGCACCGCGATGTTCACCACCGCCCGCCGCGCCCGCTCGAGCGCCGGGGCGTAGGTGAGCACCTGCCGCTCCGGGTCGTAGTAGACCCCTTGCGGCATCTGGGCCTGGAGCGGCAACGCCGCTGCCGCCGCCACCAGAAGCGCCACCGCCGAAAACCATCGCATCGCCCTATCCCCTCTTCTCCTGGCGCGGGTCGGCCGCCCCGACGATGCGCGCCGCGACCCGAGAACCTGGCGCGGAACGCAAAGCCCGGTGGAAACGCGCCCGTCCTTTCGATATGCGGGGCCCGGCGGGAGGCGCAAGGTGGCATGCGCGAGGCGAGGAGGCGTCGATGAGCCTGTTGACCGGTCCGAGCCATCCGCCCCGAACGGGGAGCAAACCGGGGCGGATCGTGGTGTTGTTGCACGGCCTGGGCGCCGACGGGCGGGACCTGATCCAGCTCGCCCCGGAGCTCGCACGCCATCTGCCGGATGCGGTCTTCTACGCGCCGGATGCGCCCGAGCCCTGCGACATGGCGCCCGTGGGCCGGCAGTGGTTCAGTCTGCGCGACATGCGACCGGAGACCCTCGCCCGCGGGGCGGAGCGCGCGGCACCGCTGCTCGACCGCTACCTGGACCATCTCCTGGCCCGCCACGATCTCGAGCCCCAGAGGCTGGGGCTTGTGGGATTCTCCCAGGGCGCCATGATGGCGCTCCACGTGGGGTTGCGCCGCACCGCCCGGCTTGGGGCGGTGGCCGCCTATTCCGGTGCGCTGGTGGCGCCCGAGCGTCTTGCCGCCGAGCTCAAGAGCCGGCCTCCGGTGCTGTTGGTGCATGGCGATGCCGACGAGGTGGTGCCGGCCGAATTGATGTTCGCCGCCCTCGAGGCGCTGCAGAGGGCGGAGGTGCCGGTCCAGTGGCTGCTGCGGCAAGGGCTCGGCCATGGCATCGATCCGGTCGGGCTGGATGCCGGGGGACGTTTTCTGAGGGACTTTCTCGCCTGAGCCCCGATCCGGCCGGATCCGGCAGAAAGGGCCGCTTCGCCCCGGATCCCCTTCGCGGTCAGGATCCCCCGGAGCGGGCGGGCGGAGCGGCAGCGGGTTGGGGCGCATGGAGGAGGATGCACAGGCAATCCTGACCCCAAAGCGCCCGCGGCGCGTGTGTGAGCCGGCCGTCGCAGACCTGCAGGTCGCCGGTCTCGAACCGCCCCCACTCGTCCACATAACCGCCCCGCATCACCAGGGTGAGCTCGAGGCCGCTGTGGCCATGGCGGGGCATGGCGGCGCCCGGTGCGATGCGCACCAGTTCCGCGCGCGAGCCCGGCTCCAGGAGGCCCGGCCAGGCGAGCGGCGTGCGCGCCACCCGATCGCGGCATCGCGAGAGACGGCGGACAGCACGGCTATAGGGATCGGCGAGGACGCCGGGCAGGGGGGCGAAGGCGCCCGGCGAAGACGCCGGGTTGCCGCTGCCATCTCCGCGCCGGCGCCGCTCTGGAGGCCCCGGCTCCGCGAGCGCGCGGCGGTCTTCGGGGAGCTCCTGGAGGATGAGGCCCCCGAGTTCGAGGAACAGCCGGTAGCGGGCGCGCGCCCTGGGCGAGAGGCGGAGATGGAGGCCCACCAGGAGGTCGAGGGGCGGGGCGAGGGTGCCGGCCGCCCGGGCCAAAAGCAGATCGTCGGGACCGATGCGGACCGCTTCCATCATCCCTGCTCCGGCTCCTCAAGACGCGCGCGCAGACGCCTGAGGGCGAGCCGGATGCGCGATTTGACGGTGCCGAGCGGCAGCCCCAGGGCGTCCGCCACCTCCCCGTGGGAGCGGCCCTGGAGATAGAAGCGGCGCAGCACCTCGGCCTGCTCCGGAGGCAGCTCGGCCAGGGCGCGGGCAAGCCGCTCGCGTCGTTCGGCGGACTGCGTGCTCTCCAAGAGCACCTCCTCGTCGAGCGCGAGCTCCTCCGACTGCTCGGGGACGAGCGCGCGCTCCTCCCTGCGGCGCATGTCGATCAGCTTGTTGCGGGCGATGGTGAAAATCCAGGTGGAGGCGCTGGCCCGCGCGGGGTCGAACCGGCCGGCCCGCTCCCAGACGGTGAGCAACACCT
>JALSGW010000166.1 GCA_026982585.1 Alphaproteobacteria bacterium
GCAGGATGTCCCGGCGGCGCCCATTCCGCCTCAGCCCTGGAGGCTCACCACGGTGAGCATGCCGGCCTCGCGGTGGCCCGGGATCGGGCAGTAGAGCTCATACTGGCCGGGCTCGAGCTTCACCGCCATGGTGGTCTCCTGGCCGCCCCTCAGGGTCCCGCTCTGCGCCACCACGCTGCCGCCGGTGATGGTCAGCGCGTGGGGATAGCTTCCGGTGTTGCGCACGAGCAGGGTCTGATCGCCGACCTTGAGCTCGGCCGACAAGGACACCCCCCATTCGAACAGGTCCACGGTGAGCGAAGCCTCGCCCATCTGGGCCGGTTGGGTCATCTGCGGCGCCTGATGGTAGAAGGCCGCGGCGGAGCCCGCCGCAAGTCCGACCACGAGGCCGATGGCCCCCAGCACCAGTCGTCCGGCGTGTCGCCCGGTCATGGCATCCTCCCTGTCGCTCCCTGTCGGGTCGCCTTCACCCTCCATCATGGCCTCACCCGCAGGGCGCCCGCAACCGTTCTCAAAGGAACGTGAAGCGGCTCGATGCCGACAACTCGTTTCATCCGAAACCATGTGCTATTGGGGCAGCGGGCTCAGCAGCGGGGGGAGAGATGGGAAGCTTCGCCTATCCGCGCTTTCCCTATCGGCCGACGGCGGATGCCCGGGCCGGTCGGGTGGTCGAGCACGAGACCGTGGTGGTGGGCGCGGGTCCGGTGGGGCTTGCGCTGGCCCTGGATCTCGCCCAGCGGGGACGGAAGGTGTTGCTCGTCGACGAAGACGACACCGTCTCGGTGGGCTCGCGCGCCATCTGCTGGTCCAAGCGTACCCTCGAGATCATGGACCGGCTGGGCGTGGGCGAGCGCCTGCTGGCCAAGGGGGTGACCTGGAAGGTGGGACGCGTGTTCTTCCGCGACCGGGAGGTCTACCGGTTCGACCTCCTGCCCGAGGAGGGCCACCGCATGCCCGCCTTCGTCAACCTCCAGCAATACTATTTCGAGCTGTTCGCGGTGGAGGCGGCGAGCGCCCATCCCGACATCGAACTGCGCTGGAAGACCCGTGTGACGGCGGTCGAGCCCCGCCGGGACGGGGTGCTGGTCACCCTCGGCTCTCCCGAGGGCGACTATCGCATCCACTGCCAGTGGCTGCTCGCCTGCGACGGCGCCCGCAGCACCGTGCGCCGGCTGTTGGGGCTGCCCTTCACCGGCCGCGTGTTCCGGGACCGGTTCCTGATCACCGACATCCATATGGAGGCCGATTTTCCGAGCGAGCGCTGGTTCTGGTTCGAACCCCCCTTCCACAGCGGCCAGTCGGTGCTGCTGCACAAGCAGGCGGATCGCATCTGGCGCATCGATTTCCAGCTCGGCGAGGAGGCCGATCCCGAGGAGGAGCGCAAGCCCGAGCGGGTCGAGCCGCGGCTGCGGGCGATGCTGGGCACAGAGCGCCCCTTCACCATCGAGTGGACCAGCGTCTACACCTTCCAGTGCCGTCGCCTCGAGCGGTTCCGCCACGGGCGGGTGATCTTCGCCGGCGATTCGGCGCATCAGGTCTCCCCCTTCGGGGCCCGAGGCGGCAACAGCGGCATCCAGGACGCGGACAATCTGGCCTGGAAACTCGCCCTCGTCCTGGAAGGCCGCGCGCCCGAGAGCCTGCTCGACAGCTACGACCAGGAGCGGGTGCTGGCGGCGGACGAGAACATCCTCCACTCCACCCGCTCGACCAGCTTCATCAGCCCCAAGGGCGAGGCCGCTTGCGCCTTTCGCGATGCCGTGCTGGCGCTGGCCGAGCGCTTTCCCTTCGCCCAGCGCTTCGTCAACTCGGGGCGCCTGTCGGTACCCGCGGTCTACGACGGCTCGCCCTTGAACAGTCCCGAGGAGGACGGGTTTGCGCAGCAGCTGCGGCCCGGAAGCGCGTGCCTGGACGCCCCGGTGCGCCACGGCGGCCGCGCGGGCTGGCTGTTGCATCACTTGGGGCGCGAGTTCACCTTGCTGTTTCGGCCGCTCAGGGAGGAGGAGATGCGGCTCGAGGCGGCGGCGATGGCCCGGGCGCTCGCAGACCTGCCGGTGGCGGTGGCGGTCAAGAGTATCGGCGGGCGGGGCTGCGACCTCGAGGACGTCCAGGAGATGGCCCGAACGCGCTACGACCTGCGCCCGGGCACGGTGTATCTGGTGCGACCCGACCAGCATGTGGCCGCACGGTGGCGACGCTTCCATCCGGAACCGGTGCGGGCGGCCGTGCTGCGGGCTGTGGGGAGGGGATGAGGCATGGCGGGACTGCACGTCGAACCGCGGCTCGAGGATCCGGACGGCCTCTACGCCGAGCTGATCGCGGCCCAGGAGGGCATGGCGGACGGCGAGAGCCTGCGCTTCTGTGCGCGGCTGGTGTTGCTGCTCGCCAACCACATCGGGGAGGAGGAGGTGGTGCGGGAAGCGATCCGCCTCGCCCGCGAGACGGCGCCCTCGCCGGCCGGGGCGGCGGTGCCGGAGGCGCGCCGCGACGGCGGTTGACAGCCGCTTTCGGAGGCCTAGAGGGGGTGCTTGCGGGGCGGCGATGAGCCGCCTTGCGCGGTGCGGGTGCCGGTCGCGGCGGGGCCCGCGCGGGATGTGGAGCTCAGCGATGTGCGGTTGGCTGGGATCCGGCGGAGGCCTTGGGGCGGGCGCGAACACGCGGCCGCATCCGGCGGCCGGGCCATCGAACCGCACCGGCGCTCGGGGGCGGTCCGTATCGCACCTGCGCCGGCGACGACGATGAGGCGAAGGCCGGCGGCCAGAGCCGCCTGGGGTCATGAGCGTCGTCGTCGTCGAGGTGCACCATGGTGGAGATCACGACCGAACGCCCCTGTCATCGGCTCGCCGTCGAGGCGCTGTTCGATCTCGCCTTCGGTCGCGACCGGCGCCGGCGGGTCGCCTACCGTTACCGGATCGGCGTGGCGCCGATCCCGGAACTGTGTCTGGTGGCGCTCGCGGGCGGACAATTGGTGGGAGCGGTGCGTCACGGCCCGGTGTTGCTGGGAGCGGAGCCGGCGCTGTTGCTGGGGCCGCTTGCCACCCTGCCGGCCTGGCGCGGTCTGGGGGTGGGACGGGCGTTGGTGGATGCGGCGCTGGTGCGCGCGCGCGGCCGTCCGGAGCGGGCGGTGTTGTTGATCGGGGACGCCGCCTATTACCGGCGGCTGGGGTTCGCGCCGGTCCCGGAGGGGATCGTGGTGCCGGGCGAGCCGAGCTCGCGGGTGTTGTGGCGGGTGCTTGCGGCTGGAGCGCCTGTGTCCGGGGTGGTGCGGCCGTATGCGCTCAGGCCTGCGATTGCCGCTGGTGGTGGGGCTGGCTAGATTGC
>JALSGW010000167.1 GCA_026982585.1 Alphaproteobacteria bacterium
GTGAAACCGGCATCCGGAGGCCCGGTCGCAACAGCCAGCTCGACCCAGCGCAGCGCCTCGAGTCCAATCCCCTCGAGCGCCACCGCATCGATCAGAAAAGCGCGGTTGTCGACGAAGCCGGCCATCATCTCGGCGGTGATCGGCCCCTTATCACCGGCAAGCCGCCAGCCCTCGCCGCGGCCACCGTCGACCAGCGCGAAGGCGACCCGCTCCGGCTCCTCGGGGGCCGGCGCGAGCGCGATCACCCGCCCGCCGAAGCCGGCCCAGGCGAGGTTGAAGGCGAGATCCGGCACGGGCTCGCGGCTCAACGCCTCCACCTCTTCCACCTCCAGCACCGCCAGGCCCGGCGAGGCTTCCAGCGCGGTGAGACGCAGGCCGCGGATCGGCCGGCCGTCGAGTTCGACGCGGAGCGCGCCGCGCAGCCACCCCGCCTCCGGCAGCGGGACGGTTCGCAAGCTCCCGTCCACCTCCTCCACCTCGAGCGCGAGCCGGTAGCCCTCGCCCGCGGGAGCCCTGAGCTGGAAGCGCAGGGCGTCGATGCGGAAGGGGCGGGTGAAGGCGAGCGCGATCGGCGTGCCGAGCGCGGCCCGTGCGACCGGCGCGTCTGCCCCGCGTCGGCCGTCGATGAGCGCCTCGTGGCCCTCGGCGGCCTCGATGGCCGCCACCACCGCCGAAAGCGTCAGGATGTTGCGGGGCTCGTCGGGCGGTGCAGGAACCGGCGGCACCGCACCGACCAGCTCGCCCGGCTCGGCCCGCCACACCGCCTCGGCCGGCTCCGGCTCCGCGGCGGCGACGGGAGCCGCTTCCGCCGGTGCAGCCGGTTCGCGCGGGGCTTCCGCGACGGCGCCCTCCCCAGCCGGCGGCGCGGCCAGCGAAAGGCGCACCAGATCGCCCTCGAGGGCGGCGAGCAATGCGCGCGGGCGCCGGTCCGCGGGCATCGCGAAGACGAGCTCGAAAATCACGGCCTCATAGGGCTGCAGCGCGAACTCTCCCCACCAGCCGCCCACAGCCTCGCGGGTGAGCGGATGCGGTGCGATCAGCCGGCCGTCGTCGAGCTCGAGGCGAAAGACCCGCTCCGCCGCCTCCAGGCGCAGCGGTTCCGCATCGCCCGCCCGCTCGTAGGCGGCGGTGACCACCAGGAGGCGCCGGCCGGCGGCAAGGGAGGCGAAACGGTCCGGATCCTCCTCGAGGCGCTGGAGATAGAGGCGTCCGCCTCCGAGCCGGGTCTCGGCGGCGAGCTCCAGCGGCTGGGGCGCAAGCGGATCCGGCCCAGCCAGGCCCGGCACCAGAGCAAGGGCGACAAGCAGCGGACGCAGGCGCATCGCTCACCTCCCCTAGGCGGCACGGGCATGGAGCTTCCGGCGGCCTCCCGCGCCGGCGGGCCGGTGCCGTTGTGGAGTGCGCCGCCGCGGCGCCGGCCGCGCCCCCTCCGAGCTTTGGAGATACGGCTTGATGTTGTCGGGAGGCACGCGCCACCAGTTGTCCGGATCCCAGCCCTGTTTCTCGAGCCATTCGCTGCGCAGGGGATTCTGCCAGCCGCGCAGGCGCAGCTCCCGGAAGAAGTTCCACTGATCGGCCGGGTTCTCGAGCACCCAGACCTTGCCGTCGGGGCCGAAGATGGCCTTGGGATACTCGCTCATGCGGAGCGGTTCCGGGAACGGGTTGAACTGCTCCGGACCGTGCAGCACGCGGGGCTCGCGCCCTTGGGCCTTGGCCAGGTTGCGCATCCCCTGGAGGATCGCCTTCACCCGCTCGCTGTAGGAGCCGAGCTCGGGATCGTCCTTGCGGGCGATCGCCGCCTTGGGCGCATTGGGGTTGAAGGCCACGAAGTCGAGATCGATGTCGGCGGTGACCGGCAACAGGCGCTTGGCTCCGGTTGCCGGATCCACCACCTCCTTGGCCACCACCCGAAGCGGCTTGACCTTGGCGAAGTCGCGCGCCGGCCCGAGAGCGCGCCGGGTGGTGGCGTCGTAGACGACGCCGTCCTTCTCGTAGGCCTGATAAATGGTGCGTCCCTTGCGGTACACGTACACGTCGTTGCCGTCCACCTGGTAGGTCATGAGCTTGTAGCGTCCGGATTGGATCGCGTCCTGGACTTTCTGGTTGGCCTTTTGGATTTCCTTCCAGATTTGAAGCTTTTCCTGCTCCGTCTTCGCCTGCTGAAGGCGGGTGCCGAGCTTGCTGAGCGCCTGGTCCTCCGGGATGAGACCCTGGATCGCGCCGCGGTCGGCGGATTTGCCCTTCATGAACATGTCCTTGCCCACGGCACCGCGGCTGTAGTGGCGGGGTGCGACCGGGTTGAGGGTGCGGGTGCCGATGTAGGCGTAGTGCGCCTTGGCGAGTTTCATGAGCGCCTGCACGTCCTCCACCGGCATGTTGGTCATGCGGATGAGCTCGCGCACCTCGGGCGGCTGCTTCTGCAGCCAGGCGCGCTGCTCCGGGGTCAGATTGTCGAGCACCCGGTAGGGTTTGGGCGCGGGGGTGGCGAGGTCGAAGTCGTAGCCGCCGGTCTCCCGTAGCCATGCGGGGCGGGGATCCGCGGCGCCGCCCGCGGCGGCCTTTCGGCCCTGGGCCGGCGGTTTGCCGCCCCCTGCCTGGGCGAGCTTGGGCTTCGGTGTGGAGGAGGGCGATCGCGCGCGCGGCCCGGTGCCGATCCGAGGTGTCCCGGAAGCCGGTGCGGCGGTCGGCGCCGCCGGACGCGGGCCCACCGGTCGCTGCGGCCGCGGCCGCACCAACACGGGCCGGCGCGAAGGGCCGCTTGGGGCGGCTTGCGGCTGGCGTGGCGGGCCCTTGGCGGCATCGGCCGGATTGCGTCCCGAAGGAGGCTTTCCCCGCGTGGCCGTCGCGCCGGTCGGTTTCGCGCTCGCGGCCTTCTCGCCGCCGGCCCGGCGCGGACCGGCCGAAAGCGGCTGCCGTGCGCCCGCCGCCGCAGGTGCCGGCGGCTTGGCGCTCGCGGGCGGCCGTCCCGCCACCGGCGGCTTGCGGGCTCCTGCGGCGGGGCTGGGCGTCGTCTTCGCACGCGGGACCGCGGCGACGGCGCGTCCCGGCGCGGGTGTGGAGGCCCGAGCTTTCGGACCGGTGACGGCCGCCGCCGGCGGCCGTCCGCCGCGGCCGCCTGTGCCGAGACCCTGCAGCGACCTCGCGGCACCGCGCCGCGGCGCGGCGAGGGGAGCCGGGCGCTTGGCGGGCGATGCGAGCGGCGGGAAGGGGCTCGGCCTTCGCGTCGCGGGGACCGGGATGGTTCCGCCGCGCGCGGGTCGGGCGATCGGTCCCCGCCC
>JALSGW010000168.1 GCA_026982585.1 Alphaproteobacteria bacterium
ACCCCACCGCCCGGCGCCCGCCCACCGGCATGGCCGCCTCACATATCGGCATAATTCGGGCCGCCGCCACCCTCGGGTGCCACCCATTCGATGTTCTGCTCCGGGTCCTTGATGTCGCAGGTCTTGCAGTGCACGCAGTTTGCGAAGTTGATCTGCAGCCGCTTGCCGCCCTGGCCGTCGTCCACGAACTCGTACACCTGGGCCGGACAATAGCGCTGTTCGGGACCGTCGTAGCGGGCCAGGTTGACGCGCACGGGCAGCTCGGCATCGCGCAGCCGGAGATGGCAGGGCTGGTTCTCCTCGTGCGCGGTGTTGGAGAGATAGACCGAGGAGAGCCGATCGAAGGTGATGACGCCGTCGGGCTTGGGGTAGGGGATCGGGCGCGCGCGGGAGGACGGCTCGAGGGTGGCGTGGTCGGGACCATGGTGGCGCAGCGTCCACGGCGCTCGGCCCCTCAGCACATAGGTGTCGAAGGCGGCATAAGCGAGCGCGGGCCACAGGCCGAATCGGAAGGCGGGGCGGATGTTGCGCGCCCGATGGAGCTCCTCCCAGAGCCAGCTCTGGCGGAGCCGCTCCGGATAGGCGGAGAGGAGCGGCCGTTCCTCGCCCCGACCGAGCGCCTCGAACAGCGCCTCGGCGGCCACCATGGCGGATTTCATGGCGGTGTGGGTGCCCTTGATCTTGGGCACGTTCAAAAAGCCGGCGCAGTCCCCGATCAGCGCTCCGCCCGGGAAGATCAGCTCGGGCAGCGACTGCAGGCCGCCCTCCACGAGAGCACGGGCCCCGTATCCGATGCGCTTGCCCCCTTCGAACAGGGGCCGGATGGCGGGATGGAGCTTGAAGCGCTGCGCTTCCTCGAAGGGGGACAGATAGGGGTTGCGGTAGTCGAGCCCGACCACGAATCCGTAGGCCACGAGCCCGTCCCCCCAGTGGTAGATGAAGGAGCCGCCGTAGGTGCGGTGATCCAGGGGCCAACCGATGGTGTGCACCACCAGCCCCGGCCGATGGCGTTCCGGCGCCACCCGCCACAGCTCCTTGATGCCGAGACCGTAGGTCTGGGGCTGGCGGCCCCGGTCGAGACCGAAACGCCGGATCAGCCGCTTGGTGAGATGTCCCCGGCAGCCTTCGGCGAAGAGGGTGAAGCGGGCCTGAAGCGCCATGCCCGGCTGGAACTGCGGACCCGGGGTGCCGTCCTTGCGGCGGCCGAAATCGCCGGTGACCACGCCCGCAACCCGTCCCTCCTCGTCGAACAACACCTCGGCGGCGGGAAAACCCGGGAAGATCTCCACCCCGAGCGCCTCCGCCTGTTCCGCGAGCCAGCGGCAGAGGCGGCCGAGGCTGATGATATAGTTGCCGTGGTTGCGCATCTGCGGCGGCGTGGGAAGACGCAGCGCCCTTTTGGCGGTCAGATAGAGGAAGCGGTCCTCCTCAACCGGCGTGGAAAGCGGCGCCCCGCGCTCTCGCCAGTCGGGAAACAGCTCGGCGAGGCTGCGCGGCTCCAGCACCGCACCGGAGAGGATGTGGGCCCCCACTTCGGCGCCCTTCTCCAGCACGCACACCGACAGGTCCCGTCCCGCCGCCTGCGCCAGCTGCTTGAGACGGATGGCCGCGGTGAGGCCGGCCGGCCCGGCGCCCACCACCACCACGTCGAACGCCATGGACTCCCGTTCGACCTCCGCACCCGCCATGGCCGGCCTCCCTCGCATCCCCATCCAGCAAGCGGATCGCCGCTAGCACAGCCGGAAAGCGAGGCCAAGCGGGGCGGGCTTTGCGGTCGCTGCGGCGGATTCCGGCCCGGCCGGTGCGGGATGGCACGGGGGCGAGCAGCCGCTGGCCTTGGCCTCCGCACCTTGTGCGCCAAGGGCGGCGGTGGCGCGCCGAGTGCCGTCCGCGATCCGGCGCGCGGCGCCTTCCGCCTGCGGCTGTGGCCTAGGATCCCATGCGGCAGTCCTTGGCGTAGGCGTCGGCGTGGTCCTCGAAGATCTTCTCGACCACCCGGTTGGTGATGGTGCCGTCCTCGAGCCGCACCACCTGGCGGACGTAGAAGTCCTGGATGGGGAAATGGTTGACGTTGAAGCGGAAGGGACCGCGGGTGGTGTCGATGGCCACCTGTTCGAGGGCGCGGCGGAAGACGTCCTTGTCCTTCCAGTCGTCGCCCGCGGCTCTGAGCGCGGCGTCGATGATGAGGGCGGTGTCGTAGCCCTGGGAGGCGTAGAGGGAGGGCAGCCGCCCGTAGCGGTCGCGGAAGTCGGCCACGAAGCGGCGGTTGATCGCATTGTCCAGATCCGGGCTCCACTGGGCGCCGTTGTAGGCGCCGAGCGCCGCCTCGCCGACCGCGCGCAGGATGTCCTGGCTGAAGGAGAAGGCCGGCCCGAACAAGGGGATCTCGTCCATCAATCCGGCCTGACTGTATTGCTTGATGAAGTTGATGCCCATGCCGCCCGGATAGAAGAAGAACACCGCATCGGGGCCTGCCGCCCGCAGCTTGGCGATCTCCGCGGCATAGTCCAACTGGCCCAAGGGCGTGTAGACCTCGCCCACCACCTCGCCCCGGAAGAAGCGCTTGAAACCGGCGAGCGCATCCTGGCCCGCCGGATAGTTGGGCGCGAGCAGGTAGACCCTCCGGTAGCCCTGTTTCTGCACGAAGGCGCCGGTGGCCTCGTGGTTGTTGTCGTTCTGCCAGGCGGTGTTGAAGAACCAGGGATTGCACTGCTTGCCGGCCAGGATCGAGGGGCCGGCGTTGGGACTGATGAAGAACACCCGGTTGCGGGCGAGCGTCGGCATCATCGCCAGCGCCAGATTGGACCACACCTGGCCGGTCATGAGGAAGATGCGGTCGCGCAGAATCATCTCGTCGGTCTTCTGCACCGCCACGTCCGGTTTGCGCTCGTCGTCCGCCTCGATGATCACCGTCGGCACCCCGCCCAGGGATCCGCCGAGATGCTCCACCGCAAGCCGGAAACCGTCGCGGATGTCGGTGCCGAGCCCCGAGCCGGGCCCGGAGAGGGTGGTGAGCAGTCCCACCCGGAGCTCCTCCGCGGCTCCCGGAGCCGCCGCACCCAACAGCGCCGTCAAGGAGATCGTCGCCCACAACCGCTTCATGCGCATCCCCGGCACCTCCACCTGCCGTTCTCTTCCTCACCAGCAACGCCGGGACTATGGGCCGTGAACCTCGCTTCTGTCCAGCTCCGGGCAGGCTCACCAAGGGGGATGGCGGTGTGGACCAACACGGCGTCGGCCGTGGCGCACTCCGGGG
>JALSGW010000169.1 GCA_026982585.1 Alphaproteobacteria bacterium
GCTGCTGTTCGCCACCCGGGCCGGCGCCGATCCGGCCAAGGTGCGCGAGGCGCTGATGGGCGGCTTCGCCGGCTCGAGGATTTTGGAAGTGCACGGACAGCGCATGATCGAGCGCAATTTCGAGCCCGGCTTTCGCATCGAGCTGCACCAGAAGGACCTCAGGCTCGCGCTCGAGGGCGCCCGGGAGATGGGGCTGTCGCTACCCAACACCGCCACCTGCCAGGAGCTGTTCAACGCCTGCCGGGCCCACGGCGGTGCGGGATGGGACCATTCGGCGGTGTTGCGGGCGCTCGAGCTTTTGGCCAACGCCGAGCTCGAGCGCGGGTGATGGGCCTGCGCGCCCCTCAGGGCTTTCGCTGCTGCTTGCCGCGGCGGTAGGCGCGGACGTTGGCGTTGTGTTCGGCCAGCGTGCGGGCGAAACGGTGCCCGCCCTCCCCGTCGGCCACGAAATAGAGGTAGTCGACCTCGGCCGGCCGGGCGCTGGCCATCAGCGCCTTGCGGCCGGGATTGGCGATCGGGGTGGGGGGCAGGCCCTTGCGCAGGTAGGTGTTGTAGGGGCTGTCGACGGCGAGGTCGCGGCGGGTGAGCGGGCGCCCGAGCGGGCGCTGGCCCCGGGTGAGGGCGTAGATCACGGTGGGATCCGCCTGCAGCGGCATGCCGCGCCGGAGCCGGTTCACGAACACCGCCGCCACCAGGGGATATTCCTCCTCGCGGGCGGTTTCCTTCTCGACGATGGAGGCGAGGGTGAGGAGCTCCTCCGGACGTTCGAGCGGCAGGTCCGGCGCACGGTTGGCCCAGGCCTCGGCGAGCGCCTGGCGCATGGCTTCGCGCATGCGGTCCACTACCCGGGCGCGCGGCGTGCCGCGCGGAAACAGATAGGTCTCGGGCAACAGCGCTCCCTCGGGCGGCGGCGGCGGCAGCGGCCCGCTCAGGAACTCCGCCTCCTCGAGGCGTGCCCACACCTCCGCCACCGTCCATCCCTCGGGGACCGTGAGCCGGTGCAGGAGCACGAGTCCCCGTTCCAGGCGCTCCAGCACCTGGCCCGGGCTCATCCCCGGCTCGAAACGGTATTCTCCGGCCTTGAGGTTGCGGTCCCGGCCGGCCACGGCGACGGCGAGCCGAAACAGCCACGGGCGGTCGA
Source organism: Alphaproteobacteria bacterium (assembly GCA_026982585.1). Taxonomy (GTDB): domain Bacteria; phylum Pseudomonadota; class Alphaproteobacteria; order Geminicoccales; family Geminicoccaceae; genus HRBIN39. The sequence goes on from JALSGW010000169.1 coordinate 1,142, forward strand.
TCACCTGCGCCGCGGCCAGCCGTTCGCTCACCTCCACGAGCCCGCTGCCGCGGGGGATGTCCACCACGACGGGCGCCCTCAGCGGGCCCGGCCGGGCCATGTAGTCCTGGACCGCGCGGAAGGCCAGAACCCCCCCAATGATCAGGGAAAGCAGGACGGCCGCGGCGATGAGAAGGCGGCGGCGCATCCCGGGTCCTCCGTCCTCAGGCGGGAAAGGCGTCCGGGTGGGTGAAGACGAGGGTGGCGTTGGTGCCGCCGAAGCCGAAGGAGTTGGAGAGCGCGGCCCGCACCGGACGTTCCTGGGCGGTGTGCGGGACCAGGTTGATCCCCTCCGCCTCCGGGCAGGGGCGCTCGAGGTTCAGGGTCGGCGGCACCACCCCGTCGCGGATGGCGAGGATGCAGAAGATCGCCTCCACCGCCCCGGCGGCCCCGAGCAGATGGCCGATGGCGGATTTGGTGGAGGACATGGCGAGCCGCCCGGCATGGGGCCCGAACAACCGCTTGACCGCCCCGAGCTCGATCTCGTCGCCGAGCGGCGTGGAGGTGCCGTGGGCGTTGATGTAGTCGATGTCCTCCGGGTTGAGGCGGGCGTTGCGCAGCGCATTGCGCATCGAGCGGAAGCCGCCGTCCCCGTCAGGAGGCGGGGCGGTGACGTGGTAGGCGTCGCCGGACAGGCCGTAGCCGCGCACCTCGGCGTAGATCCTGGCGCCGCGCTTGCGGGCGTGGTCGTAGTCCTCGAGCACCACACAGCCGGCCCCCTCGGCCATCACGAACCCGTCCCGGTCCTGGTCCCAGGGCCGGGAGGCCCGCTCCGGCTCGTCGTTGTAGCGGGTGGAGAGCGCGCGGGCGGCGGCGAAACCGGCGAGGCCGAGGCGGCAGACCGCGGCCTCCGCCCCGCCCGCCACCATCACATCCGCGTCGCCCAGCGCGATCAGCCGGGCGGCGTCGCCGATGGCGTGGGCGCCGGTGGAGCAGGCGGTCACCACGCTGTGGTTGGGGCCCTTGAGACCGAAGCGGATGGAGATCTGGCCGCTCGCGAGATTGATCAGGGCGGCGGGGATGAAGAAGGGGCTCACCCGCCGGGGTCCGGCGCGCTCGAGCACGAGCGTGGTCTCGGCGATGGTGGCGAGGCCGCCGATCCCCGATCCGATCAACACCCCGGCCCGCTCGCGGGACCGCTCGTCCTCCGGCCGGAAGCCGGAATCCTCGAGCGCCTGGTGGGCGGCGGCGATGGCGAAGACGATGAACTCGTCGTTGCGCCGCACCTCGCGCGCCTCGACATAGCGGGTGGCGAGGAAGGCGTCCGCCTCCTCCCCCTTGGGCACGAGGCCCGCGATCTTGGAGGCGAGGTCGGAGACGTCGAAATGGGTGATGCGGCGGATGCCGGAACGCCCCTCGAGCAGACGGCGCCAGCTCGCCTCGACCCCGTCCGCGAGCGGGGTCACGAGCCCGAGACCTGTCACCACCACGCGTCGCATGGGCGTTCTCCCGCCGGCCCCCAGCCGTTCAGCCGGTGTGCTCCTGGATGTAGGCGATGGCGTCCTTGACGGTGACGATCTTCTCCGCCGCCTCGTCGGGGATCTCGATGCCGAATTCCTCCTCGAACGCCATCACCAGCTCCACGGTGTCCAGGCTGTCGGCCCCGAGGTCGTCGACGAATTTGGCCTCTTCCGTGACCTTGTCCTCTTCCACGCCGAGATGTTCGACGACGATCTTTTTCACCCGTTGTGCGATATCGCTCATGCTTCCGTCTCTCCGTCTCTAGGGTCCGCGACCTTCCCAGGCCGGGTGGGATCGCGGCGGCTTTTACACAACCGGCCCGCTCCTGGCCAGAACGGCTTGGGCGCTCAGACCATCACCATGCCGCCGTTCACGTGCAGGGTGTGGCCGGTGATGTAACCCGCCTCGCGACTGGCGAGGAACACGGCCGCCGCCGCCACCTCCTCGGCGCTGCCGAGGCGGCCGTTCGGGATGCGCGCGAGCAGCGCCTCGCGCTGGCGCTCGTCGAGGGCTCGGGTCATGGGGGTGTCGATGAAGCCGGGGGCGATGCAGTTGACGGTGATGCCGCGCCCGGCGACCTCCTGGGCCAGGGCTTTGGTGAAGCCGACCAGG
>JALSGW010000170.1 GCA_026982585.1 Alphaproteobacteria bacterium
CCCTTTCGAAAAAAAAAGGGCCCGGCGAACCGGGCCCAAAGTGACGTGGAGGAGAATACAAGGAAGGAACGTCCCGCTGCCCAACGGGACGCTATGCGCACCCTAGCTGCACCCGGTGGTGCCGCCGCAGGTGACGCATTTCAGGCAGGTGCCGCTTCGCACCAGCGTGAAGTTGCCGCAGGAGGGGCAGGCGTCGCCGGTGTAGCCCTGCAGACGGGCGATGCGCACCTGCTCCTCGCGGGCATGCCGTTCGAGCACCGTCACCCCACCTCCGCTCGCGGCCGGATGATAAGGGGTCTCGGCGTCGCGAATCACCTCCTCGCCGTGCCCCACCCCGTTGGTGGGGGCGATGTCCTTGAAGAGCGGAAGCTGTCCGCGCAAAAAGCCGCGGCTCGCGAACTGGAAGGCGGCATCGGGCAACACCCGTCCTTCCTCCACCCCGCGCCCGAGGGCGTCGTGGCGCAGCTGGGTGGGGTCGACGTTGGCGAGATCCATCCGCCCCAGATAGGAGATGGCGAGCTCGCGGAAGATGTAGTCGAGCACGGAGGTGGCCATTTTGATGGAATCGTTGCCCTGCACCGGCCCGGAGGGTTCGAAACGGGTGTAGGCGAAGGCCTCGACGAACTCCTCGAGCGGAACGCCGTATTGGAGCCCGATCGAGATGGCGATGGCGAAACAGTTCATGAGCGAGCGGAAGGCGGCGCCCTCCTTGTGCATGTCGATGAAGATCTCGCCCAGACTGCCGTCCTCGTATTCGCCGGTGCGCAGATAGACCTTGTGGCCGCCGACGATCGCCTTCTGGGTGTAGCCCTTGCGCCGGGGCGGCAGCTTGCGCCTGCGGGCGACGAAGCTCTCGGTGAGGATCTCGGCCGCCTGGAGGATGCGCTGGTCGGGGTTCGGCCGCTGCTCCTGTTCCGTCTCCTCCTCCTCTTCCTCGTCGAGGCGGATGGTCGACAGCGGCTGGCTGAGCTTGGATCCGTCGCGATAGAGGGCAAGCGCCTTGAGGCCGAGCCGCCAGCCCTCGAGATAGGCCTCGCGGCAATCGGCCACGGTGGCGTGGGCCGGCATGTTGATGGTCTTGGAGATGGCCCCGGAGATGAAGGGCTGCACCGCACCCATCATCTTGAGATGGGCGGCCACCGACAGGTAGCGCTTTCCGTTGCGGCCGCAGGGGTTGGCGCAGTCGAAGACGGAAAGGTGTTCGGGCTTGAGGTGGGGCGCACCCTCCACCGTCATGGCGCCGCAGCAGTAACGGTTCGCCTCCTCGATCTCCGCCTCGGAAAAACCGAGCGCACGCAGCACGTCGAGCCTGGGATCGGCGAGCTGCGCCTCGCTGAGGCCGAGCCGGCGCAGACACGCATCGCCGAGCAGGTGACGGTTGAAGGCGAAGGTGATGTCGAAGGCGCTTTCGAGCGCGCTCTCCACCTTGGCCAGATCCTCCTCGCCGAACCCCTTGGCCTTGAGGCTTTCGGGGTTGATGTGCGGCGCCCCCTTGAGGGTGCCGTGGCCCACCGCGTAGCGGACGATGTCCTCGATCTCCCGCTCGCTGTAGCCGAGCGTGCGCAGCGCCTCCGGCACCAGACGGTTGATGATCTTGAAGAAGCCGCCGCCTGCGAGCTTCTTGAACTTGACCAGGGCGAAATCGGGCTCGATGCCGGTGGTGTCGCAGTCCATGATCAGCCCGATGGTGCCGGTGGGGGCGATACAGCTCACCTGGGCGTTGCGCAGCCCCCAGCGCTCCGCCGCCGCCACCGCCTCGTCCCAGGCGGCGCGGGCGGCCGCCACGAGCTCCGGCACCGGGCAGCGCGCCCCATCGAGCGGCACCGGCGGCGTGTGCAGGGCCTCGTAGCCGTCCCGCTCCCCGTAGGCGGCCCGCCTGTGGTTGCGCAGCACCCGCAGACAGGCCTCGCGGTCGTCGGCGAAGCCGGCGAAGGGCCCCTGCTCGCGGGCGAGCTCCGCCGAGGTGGCATAGGCGATCCCGGTCATGAGCGCGGCGATGGCGCCGCCGTAGGCGCGCCCTTCGTCGCTGTCATAGGGGATGCCGGAGGCCATGAGCAGCCCGCCGAGATTGGCGAACCCCAGCCCGAGCGTGCGGTACCGCCAGGACAGCTCGGCGATCCTGGGGCTCGGGAACTGGGCCATCACCACCGAGAGCTCGAGCACCAGGGTCCAGAGCCGCACCGCATGGCGGAAGGCCTCGACGTCGAAGCCGCCGTCCTGGCGCCGGAAGGCGATGAGGTTGAGGGAGGCCAGGTTGCAGGCGGTATCGTCGAGGAACATGTACTCCGAACAGGGGTTGGAGGCGCGGATGCGGCCGGCTTTGGGACAGGTGTGCCAGTCGTTGATGGTGGTGTCGTACTGCACCCCGGGGTCGGCGCTGAACCAGGCCGCATAGGCGATGCGCTCCCAGAGCTCGCGGGCCCGCACCCGCTTCGCCACCCGGCCGTCGGTGCGCCGCACGAGCGCCCACTCCCGGTCCTCGAGCACCGCCTGCAGGAAGGCGTCGGGAACCCGGACCGAATTGTTGGAGTTCTGGCCGGAGACGGTGGCATAGGCCTCGCCGTCCCAGTCGGTCTCGTAGACCGGCACCTCGATGTGCCGGTAGCCCTGACGGGCATAGAGCAGGATCTGCTGGACGACCGCCTCGGGCAGCTGCGCCCGCCTGGCTTCGCGCAGGGCCCGCTTGAGTTTGGGGTTGGCCTTGGGATCGAAGGGATCCGCCACCTGGGCTTCGGGGGCATGGCAGGCGTCCAGGATCGCCTGCGCCGTGCGGGCGAGCAGCCGCGATCCGGCCACCAGCGCCGCCACCTTCTGCTCCTCCACCACCTTCCAGTCGATGAAGGCCTCGATGTCCGGGTGATCGACGTCCACGATCACCATCTTGGCGGCGCGGCGGGTGGTGCCGCCCGACTTGATGGCCCCCGCGGCCCGGTCGCCGATCTTGAGGAAGCTCATGAGGCCCGAGGACTTGCCGCCTCCGGACAAAGGCTCGCCCTCGCCGCGCAGCGCGGAGAAATTGGTGCCGGTGCCGGAGCCGTATTTGAACAGCCGCGCCTCCCGCACCCACAGATCCATAATCCCGCCGGGATTGACCAGATCGTCCTGGATCGACTGGATGAAACAGGCGTGCGGCTGCGGCCGCTCGTAGGCGGAAGAGGAGGGGTGCACCGCCCCGCTCTCGTGCTCCGCCCAATAGTGCCCCTGGGCGGGCCCGTCGATGCCATAGGCCCAATGGAGCCCGGTGTT
>JALSGW010000171.1 GCA_026982585.1 Alphaproteobacteria bacterium
CCTAGCCCCCCTTTCCTAAGGTTCGGTTAACGGGCCCCGCCCAGCGTCCCGCCTCGAAGCCCACATGCGTCTCGCGAACCCATGCCCAAGGAGGGGCTTGCGCCGGATCAGCACCGCGACCGGCGCCGGCGGCCGGCCGCCGCAGGCCGGTCCGCCCGCCACACAGCCCGCGTGCGCGGATTCCACCCGCATGCAGGCCCGGACGGTGGCCTCAAGGTCCACGGCCGCCACCCGAGACCGCGCCCCCGATTCGGGGCGGGTGTGGACGTCCGCTGGCGGCGTGGTGCATCCGTTCAGAACACCACCGTGATGTTGACGGTATCGGTGTACAGCCCGGTCGGCACCCGCTGCCCGCCCGGGATGGCGCCCACCACCAGCACCTGGGCGTCGCCGTCCGCATCCAGCTGGGCCAGCACGCCCTGCTTGCCGGTGCCGAACAGTTTGCGGCGGGCGGTGTCCCGGTAGAGCTGGTAGCTCAAGGTCGCGTTGTTCGGGCCGTTCATCTTGCGGCGGGCGACATTGCCGGCGCTGCCGCCGTCCAGCTCGATGCGTACGGTGCCGCCGCCGCACTGAGCGAGCTCGATATAGCCCTGGGTGACCACCGCCGAGCTCTGGCCGCTCAGATACTGGCCGAAATCCAGCACCACATCCTGGACGGTGCAGGTGTCCTGGACCTGGACCCGGGCCGTGAGGGTGGCGGAAGCGGACTGGGCCTGGGTCTCGACCGCGACCAACACCAGCCCCAGGGACCACAGGCCGAAGCGAAGTCGGGATGCGATGGACATGACGAACCACTCCCGGAGCGCTGCGCGTCGGCTCCAGGGTTAACCGCCACGGGTTACGAGGCGGTTAACGTTGCCGGATCCACAGCACGCGGTCCGGCAACCGGTCCTTTTGCCCGAACCGAACCGCACCCGTCCCCAGGATCAAAGGGCGCCATCCCACACCGCGTCCCGCGCACCGGCCGAATCCGCCCCGCAGGCAGCCTCGGGTCTATTCGAGGCCCCACCATCGGCCGCGTTGGCGCCGTTCGTAGGCCCTAGGGTCGTAGACGGGCACATCCAGCCCCAGCCGGTCGGCCAGCAGTCCCCCGACCGCCGCCTGCAGCTCGTAGCTGGCCAACACCTCATCCGCCCGCGCCCGGGCCAGATCCACCCGGGCCCTAAACAGCTCCTGTTCGGCGTCCAACACGTCCAGCACCGTGCGGGCGCCCACCAGCGCCTCCTGCTGCACCCCCTCGAGTGCGATGCGGTTCGCTTCCACCTCGCTCTCGAGGGCCCGCACCGCCGCCCGGGAGGCCGTCAACCGCTCCCACGCGGAGGCTGCCCGCCGCCGCACCTCGCGCCGCACCTGATCGAGCCGGCGCCGGGCGGCCTCGATCCGGCGCCTCTGCTCGCGCACGCGGGCGTATTCGCCGCCCCCCTGATACAAGGGCACCCGCAGGCGCAGCTCCACCCGCGCATCCCTTTGCCAGTCGGTGGCCGGGGCGGGATCGTCCGCATAACGCAGGCTCGCATTGAGATCCAAGCTGGGCAGCAACGCCGCGAACGCCTGATCCGCCGCTCGCTCCGCCCGCGCCACCTCCGCCTCGGCCGCCACCACCAGGGGATGGCGTTCGGTGGCGGCGAGGGTCTGCTCGAGATCGGCCGGCAACCCGCCCGCGAGTTGCGGGTCGGCGAGCTCCTCGGGCACCTGGATCCCGATCACCCGTGCGAACTCCGCCTCCGACGCCGCCAGCTCGGCCCGCGCCCGCTCCACATCCGCCTGCGCCCGGGCAAGCCGCGCCTCCGCCTGGGCGACGTCGGTGCGGGCCACCTCCCCCACCTCGAACCGGTCCCGGGTCGCCTGGAGCTGACGGGCGAGGCGGCGCTGATTGGTACGCGCGAGCTCCAACACCCGCCGATCGCGCCAGGTGGCCACATAGGCCCGCACCGCCTGCAACAACACATTCTGCTCGGCGTCCAGCAGCCGTGCTCGCTCCGCCGCCACCGCCTCGTCCGCCGCCGCCACCGCGGCCCGGGTCCCGCCTCCGGCATAGAGATTCTGGGAGACCACCAGGGCCACGCTCGCCCCCGCGCGGTCCAGATCGGCGCGCCCCGCCTGACCCGCCTGGGCATCCACCTGCCCCTCGACGAACAGCCGGGGACGGAAACCCGACAGCGCCTGGCCCACCCGCTCCACCGCCGCCTCGAAGCGCGCCCGCGCCGCCGCGAGCTCCGGACTGTCCCGATAGGCCTGGGCCAGCATCTGCTCCAAACTGGCCGCCTGGGCGGTCCCCGCCACCACCACGGCCAGCGCCACACCCGCCCGCCATCCACCGCTCAAGCGCATCGCTCTCCTCCTCCCGCTCACACACCAGCTAACGTAGCCCGAGGCCCACCACAAGCTGGGCCCCCGGCATCATATCAGATGTTCCGAATATAGGGACCGGTTCACGGGTAGGCGCAGCGCTGTGCGGCGATTTGCGCATAGCCGCGCCGCTCGCCGGGCTGGGCCGCGAGCCGGTAGGCGCGATCGCCCACCACCACCCGGGCGAGCAGGGGCAATGGGCCGCGCAGGGTCTGGCGACGCCCGTCCAGGAGCTGGATGATCATCTCCACCGGCTGTTCGGGATCGTACCAGGCTTCGACCCGCCCCTCGGCGTCGCGGGCGGGGGTGCCGACGAGTCGGACCGTGATCCGGCCTCCTGCCAGCGCCGCGGTGCTCCTCTGGCCCCGCGCGAGCGGCACCCGGACGAAAAGCCGCTGCACCTCCACCGTCTCCTCGCACCGCTCGGCGATTCCCGCCTGGTCGATCAGCCAGCGCAATCGTTCGAGAGGCACGCCCTCCGCCTCCCGCCTGCGGATGAGCCGCAACAGTTCGGCGTATCTGGGCTCGAGCGCCCGCCTGCGGTAGGCTTCCTCGAGTCGCGCATAGCGGCGCTCGAGCAGCGCCAACCGTTCCTCGGCGCGGGCCAGCCGCTCCACCAGCACCCGGTTGTGTTCCCGCACCCGTCCCGCTTCGGCGAGCGCCCGGTCGCGCTCCAGCTCGAGCTGGGCACGACCGGCCTCGTAGCCGGCGATGGCGGCCAGGGCGGCGAGGGCGAGGGCCGCAGAGACGGCCGCGAACCCCCATCCCAACCACAGGCGACGACGCAAGCGGGCGTTCATCGACGGCACCCAGCCCCGCACGAGCGGGGGCGCGTGGCCCTATGCGAGGG
>JALSGW010000172.1 GCA_026982585.1 Alphaproteobacteria bacterium
CCTCCCAACCCCGATCCTTGAGGTGATCCCGGAGCGCCCCCTTGAGGCCGGATCCGGCGAAGAGGGGGTGGCCGGTGTGACGCTCGCGCTGGATGGGATTGTCGATGAGCCCGCCCACGGCGGTGCCGGCCCCCATGTGGACCGGGCTCACGGCGTGGTAGAAGAGGATGCGCGTTTCCTGGAACATGGTCCTATCCTCAGCTCTCCGGCCAGTTGGCGATCAGAACGTTGTTGAACCCTTCGGCGCGCCGCTGCGCCCAGAGTCCCTCTTTGGGCAGCAGGGGCCCGAGACCTTCGGCAAGGAGCGTGCGCAGCCCCTCGCGCAACGGTCCCCCGGCCTCGGCGAAGGCGTAGACGGCGCCGACGGGAACCGTCCTCTGGGCCGGCTTGGGCCTGCCGTTGGCGAGATCCCAGCCGCTCACCACCCGCGCCCGGGGCACCACGGCCGCAACCAGCCGGGCGGAGATTCCAGAGGGTCCCCGCCACAGATCCTCCCCCTCGAGGCCGGGCGGCTGCCAGCCGCCGGGGAACACGCCCGGCGTGCGCAGGATGAGGAGAAACCGCCGTTCGCGTTCGATCCGTTCCCAATCCGGCTCCGGCGGCCACGGCACCGCGGCGGGCTCCACCATGACGGCACGACCGTCGCCGCCGAAGCGAAGGAGCCCCTCCCGGGGCACATGGCCGTCGGCTCCCCGCACCTCGACGAAGAAGCCGAGACCGGGATCCGGCGCCACCACATCGCTCGTGTAGAGGGCACCGGTGCGCACGGTGCGCGTTGTGGCCTCGAGCGCGATGCCGAGGCGCGTCTCGCTCTTCCAGAGATCCCCGCTTCGAAGGATCTGGTCCGCTTCGGGCACGCCGCCCGCAAGATAGCTGCGAAGGCCCGCAGGGGTGAGCCACAGGCCCGATTGGGGCTTGCCCGGGTCGCTTCGGCGCAGCGCCGGCAGATGAGGCAGCGGGTGGCTCGTCGCGAGTCCGCACGCGGCCAACCGCTTCCCCGAGACATGGAGATCGAGGCGCCGGACGTCCGCGATCCCTTCCTCTTCTCCGTAGGCCACCAGATCCGCCGCAAGCGGAAACAGCGGCTCGATCGACTCGGCCCTCCGCCGTGCCGGAAGGAGTGTGGTCAGGGCGAAGGTGCCGGGCTTTTGGGGGGTGCCCAACACCTCCGCGAGCGCGCCCTCGAGCACCGCATGGCCGTTCGCGAACGCGTGGAGATCGACCCCTGCGTCCACGAGCATGCGCGAGCGCAGCGCGCCGGCCGCCACCGTCGGCCAGGGCGGCATCTCCGCCTCGCTGTGCGATCCCGCCTCCCCGAACAGCCGGTTGCCGCGCAGATAGAGCACGTCCACAGCAGGGAGGAAGCGCTGTTCAACCATGGGCCGCCTCCTTCTGCTGGGCGCTCCGCTGCATGTTGGGGCTAAGGAGTGCGGCGGCCCGTCCGTCCCGGCCGAGGAATTCGGCGACGATGAAGAGCTCCTGAAGCCAGCGGAACGGATCCGCTCCCTTCCCCATGTTCGCCGCAGCACCCGCCGCAGCGGCGAGGCGGTGGGCGAGGCCGCGGACCTGGCCGACGTCGAGCTCCTCCGATTCCGTCTGGCGCGCCATCTGCCAGGCGAGGTTGGGGGCGAGCAGCTCCCTGAGCTTTTCGCCTTCGAGCTGCCCGAGCCAGTCCACCACATGGTAGACCGCGCGCCTGGAGAATCCGCCGCTCGAAACCAGCCCCGCAAGCTCCATCAAAAGGCGCAGCGGGGCATGCTCCGGCCGGCCGTCCGCCGCGAACCACTTGGCCACGAAGGTGTCGGCGCTTCCGGAGCGCTTGAGCACGCGCACCGCGAAGGCATCGCGCCCCGCCTTCTCCTTCGCCTCCCGCTCCGCCTTGTGCAATTCTTCGAGAACGCGGCGAAGCGGGGCCGTGGCATGGGCGACCACGGCGCCCGCCGAAGCGGTCGCCCGCGTGCCCATGGTGCGATAGAGGCGGTGCGCGGACCTGTCGAAGACGAAACCCTTGCCGGTTTGGCAGCGTTTGCAGATGGCGGCGAAGGCGGGAAGCTCTGCCGGCCAGAGGGCGGCATCGAGCCCGCCATAGAGCATGCGCAGCGTGAACATGACGGGCAGCAGATCGTCGATGCTGACGAAGGCCAGCACATCGTCGCCGCCGGCGTAGACGAGCTTGCCCTTGAAGAGCCGTTCCACGACTGTGGGAACGAGATGCACGGCAAAATCGCTGAGGGCCTCCGAGATCGCCATGTGACGGGCCGGTGAGGGTGCTCGCGGCGCATTCGCGTATCTGTCGAGATCCTGCACCTCACGCTTGAGATCCGCGATCCGCTGCCGCAGCGTGGGGTGCCAGAAGTCCCGGTAGGTCAGCGCCTCGGCCGGACCCGTTCCCGAAAGCCAGGCGCCCATGCGATCCCCGTCCATGAGGATCGCGGCATAGTAGGTCTCCGGGCGGCGGTCGAGAAACTCCTTCCTGCGCAGCCGGCGCTCGAGAGCCGACAACTCCTCAGAGGCCGTGCGCGCCGCTTCGTCGTCCCCCTCCGCCTCCTCACGCAGCTTCTCGAGCCGGGCGAACAGGCGCGCCGCCGGGCGGTTTTCCCTTCTGAGGTAGGCGAGCTTCGCCGGCAGCGCCGGCACCTCGCCGGGCTTCGTCTCTTCGGCCAGCGCCGCCACCCGCTCGTCGGGCAGTTCGGCGAGCGCTTCGAGATCCCGTGCGGCCGCCATGGTGTGGGTCGAGACCACATAGCGGCGAAGCGACTCGAGACCGGAGACCGCACAGCGCACCTCCTCCGCCCACATCTCGGGCCAAAGGCGCTTGAGGGCGCAAAGCGTGCAGAGATGTTCGCCCTTGCGCGCCCAACCCGGTCTTTTCTCGGCGATCCGGATCCAGAGCGTGCGCTGTTCCTTGCGCTGGCCCGGCGGCAGGTCCAGCGCCTGTTCGTCGTCGGTGAGCCATTCGCGCTCGCCGCAGAGACTGCAGCGATATCCCTTCTCTTCGCTCTGCGGGAAGAAGCGCAGGCTCTTCGCCGCCGCCTGGGCGCGATCGGCGAGATCGTAGCCGGCCGGATACAGCACCCCCGCATTGGGCCGAAAGAACCCGCTTTCGCCGAAACTCTCGAGCAGCTCCCAGAGGGGCGTTGCGAAAAAGCCGGGGCGCGCATCGTTCTTCGGATAGAAGGTGC
>JALSGW010000173.1 GCA_026982585.1 Alphaproteobacteria bacterium
GTCCACCTCCGCGCAGCGCAGGTCGTCCATCACCTGGAGGATTTCCTCGGGCTCCTCGCCCAGCCCCACCATGATGCCGGACTTGGTGAAGATGGCGGGGTTCCGTTCCTTCGCCTGCTGCAAAAGCCGCAGCGAGTGGTAGTAGCGGGCGCCGGGCCGCACCCGCCGGTAGAGCCTGGGTACCGTCTCGAGATTGTGGTTGAAGACGTCGGGACCGGCGTCGACCACCTGTTCGAGCGCACCGGGCTTGCGCAGGAAGTCCGGGGTCAGCACCTCCACCGTCACGCCCGGCGCGCGCCTGCGGATCTCCCTGATGCAGCGAGCGAACTGGCCCGCCCCGCCGTCGTCGAGATCGTCCCGGTCCACCGAGGTGATCACCACATGCTCGAGGCCCATGGCCGCCACCGCCTCGGCCAGGTGGACGGGCTCCTCGGGGTCCACCGCCCGCGGCCGACCGGTCTTGACGTTGCAGAAGGCGCAGGCGCGGGTGCAGATGTCGCCGAGGATCATGAAGGTGGCGTGGCGCTTGCCCCAGCATTCGGCGATGTTGGGGCAGGCGGCCTCCTCGCAGACGGTGTGCAGCCGCTTCTGGCGCATCAGCCGCCGCACCTCGCCGTAGGTGCTGGAGGTGGGCGCCTTCACCCGGATCCAGGGAGGCTTGCGCGGAAGCTCGCGGCGGTCGAGGACGGTGATGGTGGCCATGGCCGCACCCGGTTCCCACTCAGTAGTGGATGGCGCGCCCGAAGGCGTCAAGCACCGCCTCGTGCATGGCTTCGGAAATGGTGGGGTGGGGGAAGATGGTATGCATGAGCTCCGCCTCGGTGGCCTCCAGGGTGCGGGCCAGGGCGAAGCCCTGGATCATCTCGGTCACCCCCGGTCCGACCATGTGCGCCCCGAGCAGCTCGCCGCTCCCTTCGTCGAACACGGTCTTGACGAACCCCTCGCTGTCGCCGAGGGCGAGCGCCTTGCCGTTGGCCACCAGGGGAAAGCGTCCCACCCGCACCCGATGGCCGCGTCGTTGGGCCTCTTCTTCGCTCAGGCCCACGCTCGCCACCTCGGGATGGCAGTAGGTGCAGGCGGGAACCCGGGTGACGTCGAGCGGCTCCACCCCTTCGATGCCGGCGATGCGCTCGACGCACGCCACCCCTTCATGGCTCGCCTTGTGGGCGAGCCAGGGCGGGCCGGCGACGTCGCCGATGGCGTAGATCCCCTCCTCGTCGGTGCGGCCGAAGGGGCCTGTGACGATGTGGCCGCGCTCGACCCGCACCGCCGTGCCCTCGAGGCCGAGGTTCTCGACGTTGCCGGTGATCCCGACCGCGAGAATGACGCGCTCGAAGCGCTCCTCCCGCACCCCCTCGCGGTCCTTGAGAGAGGCCACCACGCCGTCGCCCTCGGGCCGGACCGCCTGGAGGGAGGTCTCGAGGCGGATGGCGATGCCGCGCCGCTCGAAACTCTTGGCGAGGAAGGCCGAGATCTCCTCGTCCTCGGCCGGCAGCACCCGCGGCAGGATCTCCACCACCGTCACCTCGCTGCCCAGCGCCCGATAGAAGCTTGCGAACTCCATGCCGATCGCACCGCTTCCCACCACCAGCAGGCGCCTCGGCAGGCTCTTCGGCACCATCGCCTCCTTGTAGGTCCAGATGCGCTCGCCGTCCGGCGCGATGCCGGGCAGGCTGCGGGGGCGGGCACCGGTGGCGATCAGGATGTGCCGGGCCGTGATCTGCCGCTCGCCCGAGGAGGTGCGCACCGCGATCCGCCCCCGGCCTGCGAGCCGGCCCTCGCCCATCACCACCGTCACCTTGTTCTTCTTGAGCAGGTGCGCCACGCCGCGGTTGAGCCGTTCGGCGACCCGGCGCGAGCGGCGCACGAGGGCGGCAAGGTCGAAGCCCACCTCGCCGATCCGCACCCCGAAGTCCTTCGCCTGTCGGGCCTGTTCCAGCACCTCCGCCGTGCGCAGCAGGGCCTTGGTCGGGATGCATCCCCAGTTGAGGCAGATCCCGCCGAGATGCTCGCGCTCGACGAGCGCCGTCTCGAGCCCCAGCTGGGCGGCGCGGATCGCCGCCACATACCCGCCCGGGCCGCCGCCCAGGACGACCAGATCGAATCCCTGCTCCGCCACAGAGGGTCTCCCTTGATTTGGATCAGAGCATGAGGGTCGAGGGCGCCTCCACGCAGTTCCGGAACGCCTTGAGGAATTCGGCGCCGAGCGCGCCGTCGACGGCGCGATGGTCCACCGAGAGGGTGACGGTCATCACCGTGGCGATGCGGATTTGCTCGCCCTCCACCACCGGCCGCTTCTCCCCGGCGCCGACCGCGAGGATGCAGGCCTGGGGCGGGTTGATGACGGCGTCGAACTGGCGGATGCCGTACATGCCCAGGTTGGAGATGGTGAAGCTGCCGCCCTGGTACTCCTCCGGCTTGAGTTTGCCGTCGCGGGCGCGGCGGCTGAGATCGCGCATCTCCTGGGCGATGCGCCTGAGCCCCTTCTCATCGGCGCGCCGCACGATGGGGGTGATGAGGCCGCCCGGGGTGGCCACCGCCACGGCGATGTCGACGTCCTCGTAGCGGATGATGCGGTCGCCGGCGAAGCTCACGTTGACGTCCGGCACCTTGCGCAGGGCGACGGCGGCGGCCTTGATGATGAGGTCGTTGACGGTGATCCGTTCCTCCTCGGGGAGATGGGCGTTGAGCTCGCGGCGCACCTCCAACAGCCGGTCGATGCGGCAGTCGACGGTGAGGTAGAAGTGGGGGATGTCGCGCTTGGCCTCGCTCAGGCGTTTGGCGATCACCTTGCGCATGGTGGAGAGGGGGATCTCCACATAGCGCGCGCCCGAAGGCGGCTCGTGCGGGGCCGGCTCGGTCGCCGCAGGCGCCTCGGCCCGGGCCGCAAGCGCCCGCTCCACGTCGGCCTTGACGATGCGGCCGCGCGGGCCGCTGCCCCGGATGGCGGAAAGATCCAGCCCCGCCTCGCGGGCGAGGCGGCGGGCGAGCGGGGTGGCGAAGATCCTCCGCTCTCCGTCGGCCGTCGCTGCCGGCGGCGGCGATGGCTGGGGCGCCGCCGGCGCCGGAGCGGGAGCCGGCTCGGCCTTCTCCCGCACGGGCGCCGCCGCCGGGGCGTCGCCGTCGGCCTCAGGCGCCCGGTCCAAGGCCTTCGGATCCTCGCCCTCTTCGAG
>JALSGW010000174.1 GCA_026982585.1 Alphaproteobacteria bacterium
AGTGGGATGGAACGGGTTGCGGAAATCACTTCCGCGCCCCGAGCGCCGCAAGCCGCTTCAATGAAGCCGCCCGCCGGACCCGGGCCCGTCGCCAAGGCCGGGGCGGGAACGCTCCCGAGCGCGGCGTTGCCGGCTCGGGGATCGGGCGAGGGCGGCCGGCATGGGGTCCGGCGCGGTCGGATGGCGCGCTTTTTCGTGGCACGTCGGGGCACGGCGGCGGACATCGCGCGGCCGGAAGCTTTGGGGCGGGTCAGGGAATGGTGAGGACGATCTTGCCCGCCGGCGGTGCCTCCGCCAGGCGCTTGAGGGCGGCAGGCGCCTGCGCCAGGGGCAGTTGTTGGTCCACCCGCGGCCGGATGCTGCCCTCGGCGAGCCAGGAAAGGAGGGTGGCGAGGCCCGCGCGCAGGCGGGCCGGATCGCGCCTGCGGTAGCTGCCCCAGTAGAAGCCGATCGCCGCCGCGTTCTTGACCAAAAGGTGGTTGGCCGGGATCTCGGGAAGCCGCCCCGAGGCGAAGCCGATCAGGAGGATGCGCCCCTCCCAGGCGATGGTCTTGAGGGCCTGCTGGAAGCCCGGGGCGCCCACCGTCTCGAAGGCCACATCCACCCCCCGCTCGCCGGCGATGGCGCGGATGCGCGCGACCAGTTCCGGGTCCTCCGCATCCAGCGCGTGATCGGCGCCGGCCGCGCGGGCCGCATCCAGCTTGGCGCTGCCGCGGGCGGTGGCGATCACCCGCGCCCCGAGCCGTTTGGCCACCGCCACCGCGGCGAGTCCGGTACCGCCGCCGGCCCCGGTGACCAGCACCGTCTCCCCGGGCCGGAGCCGGGCCCGCCAGGTGAAGGCGCCGTGGGCGGTGCCGAAGGCGATGGGAAGCGCCGCCGCCTCGCTCATCGACACCGCCCTGGGCAGGGGCAGCACGTCCAGGGCCCGCGCCACCACCCGTTCGGCGAAGGCGCCGTGGTCGACCACCGCGAGCACCCGCTGGCCCACTTCGAGACCGTCCACACCCGGGCCCACCGCCTCCACCTCGCCGGCGCACTCGAGGCCCGGCACGAAGGGCAGCTCCGGACGCTCCTGGTAGCGGCCCCGGATCATGAGCAGATCGGCGAAGTTGAGCGCCGCCGCGGCCACCTCGAGGCGCACCTCGCCGGGACCGGGAGGCGGCACCGCCCACTCCTCCAGGCGCAAATCCTCGGGGCTCCCGCAGCACCGGCAGACCACCGCCCGGGTGCGGCTTTCGCGACAGGCCATGCGGAACCCTCCCCCTCGGGGATCGGCTGGTTGGGGATCAGCTTGCGCTTTCCCCGGCCGCGCGCTCGGTATAGGAAGACGGGGGCCGCCGGGCAATCCGGCGTCGGCCCTGGGATCGGACCGTGTAGGGTGGCGGAGATGCAAAGCGGGCGGGCATGGATCGCTGTCCTGGCGCTGGTCGGCGGATGGGTCGCGGCGGGCGCCCCGTCACTGGCCGAACCGCAGCGCGCGCGCATGCTCGAGAGCTTCCGGGACTGGACCGTGTATGTGGCGGAGGGCGACGGCGGGCGCATCTGCTATATCGCAAGCGAACCCAAAAAGCAGGAGGGCAACTACAGCCGGCGCGGGCCGACCGCGGTGGTGGTGGCCAAGTTTCCCGGCGATGCGGGCATCCAGGTGAGCGTCCAGGCCGGCTATCCCTACAAGCGCGGCAGCCTCGTGGAAATGGTGATCGACCAGAAACTGCGCTTCGATCTCGTCACCGACGCCGAGAACGCCTTCGCCCGCAACGCCAAGGAGGATCGGACCATCATCGAGGCCATGAAGAAGGGCGCGCGCATGACCGTGCGCGGCACTTCCCGCAAGGGCACCTACTCCCTAGATCGCTATTCGCTCATGGGGTTCACAGCGGCCTACCGGGCGATGCTCGAGGCGTGCAAGGATGGATGAGAGGCGCACAGACGCCGGCTGTGCCACCGGGGCGCCCGGCACGGGGGCGGACGGGCATGTCCAGGGCGGCCGGCCGTCCCTGATCGGGGAGGATGCGGAAGGGCTCGCCCGGCGGCTCGCCGAGCTCGGGGTGGCGGCCCGCGAGCGGGGCATGCGGGCGCGGCAGCTGTTCCGCTGGATCTACGCCCGCGGCGCGCGCAGCTTCGAGATCATGAGCGATCTGCCCAAGGATCTCCGCGATGCGCTGGCAGAGCGCTTCGAGCTGTCCCGGCCGCAGGTGCTCGCCTGCGCACAATCCCGGGACGGCACCCGCAAATGGCTGCTCGGCTACGAGGACGGGGCGCGGGTGGAGCTGGTCTACATCCCCGAGCCGGGCCGCGGCACCCTGTGCCTGTCGAGCCAGGTCGGCTGCCCCCTGGGCTGCCGCTTCTGCCGCACCGCCACCATGGGACTGTGGCGCAATCTGCGCGCCGGCGAGATCCTCGGCCAGATCCTGTTCGCCAAGGACGCCCTCGACGACTGGCCCGCGGACCGGCCCGGCCGCCAGGTGACCAATCTCGTCCTGATGGGCATGGGCGAGCCGCTGCTCAACTACGAGGCGGTGCGCCAGGCGCTCCGGGTGGCGCTCGCGCGCGACGGTCTCGGGCTGTCCAGGCGGCGTATCACCGTCTCGACGGCGGGGGTGGTGCCGCGCATCGCCGAGCTCGGCCGCGACCTCGGCGTGCGGCTCGCGGTGTCCCTGCACGCCGCCGACGACGCCACCCGCGACCGGCTGGTGCCCATCAACCGCAAATGGAACATCGCCGCCCTCCTGGAGGCCTGCCGGAACTATCCGGCCGGGCGGCGCATCACCTTCGAGTACGTGCTCCTCCACGGGGTCAACGACCGGCCGGAGGATGCGCGGCGGCTCGTGCGGCTGCTCGCGGATCTCCCCGCCAAGGTCAACCTCATTCCCTTCAACCCCTGGCCGGGGAGCGAGTATCGGCCGTCGTCTGCGGAGCGGGTGCGGCGGTTTCGGCGTCTGTTGGAGGCGGGCGGGCTGGAGGCGCCGGTGCGGGAGCCGCGCGGGCGCGACATCCTCGCCGCCTGCGGCCAGCTCGCGAGCGCGCCGCCCCGCACGCGTGCGGCCTGAGGGCGGACGGGGCGCATGCGTCGTCTCCTGGTCGGCTGCCTGGCGAGCCTGGGCCTGCTGTTCCTCCTGCTCCTGCTCGTCCTCGCGGGCGTGGCCTATTGGGC